>NZ_CADFEO010000016.1:0-195385 GCF_902833075.1 Burkholderia sp. BCC0405 | reverse complement strand
GCGCCTTGTCGAGGCTCACGTTGTCCGGCCAGCTGTTGAGCGGCGCGAAGCGCTGCTGCCCGCCGCCCGCGCCGCCGCGGCCGTCGGCCGTGCGATACGTGCCGGCGCTATGCCAGGCCATGCGGATGAACAGGCCGCCGTAGTGGCCGAAGTCGGCCGGCCACCAGTCCTGCGACGTCGTCATCAGCGCGTGCAGGTCCTGCTTCACCGCCGCAAGGTCCAGCTGCTTGAACGCCTCGGCGTAGTCGAAATCCTGGTCCATCGGATCGGACAGCGCCGAGTGCCGGTGCAGGATGTTCAGGTTCAGTTGATTCGGCCACCAGTCCTTGTTCGACGTGCCGCCACCAGCGGTGTGGTTGAACGGGCACTTCGTTTCGTTCGACATGCGATTTCTCCTTGGCTTGCTCGTATGACTCCACCGGTTTGCTCCGGCGGCATGCCGGACGCGGTTGATGGAGTGTCATTGCGGGGATGGGAAACGGAACAGGTTGGTCCTCCTGTCGTACTACGGGATGTCGTGCGCGGCCTGTGGCGCGCGCTCCTGCCGCGATGGGCCGCAGGCGGGACGCTCGGGGAACCGGCTGCCGGCAGGCGTCGTGCCGGCGCTGCGGGCGGTATTCCATCTTTCGGACATGCGATGCTCCCTCATGGCTTGACGGCGGTGAATCGGGGGAACACTGAACCGGCGCGTGGCGGCGGTCAGCCACCATACACACGGTCCGCCAAGTACGCGAACGCAATCGGACGCAGGCTGCGAACCGCCGCCCTGGCGCGATGTACGACCGCGTCGCGCGACGGGATGTTCCGCTGCGCGTGCTGCAATACCGACCGCATCATGACATCCTCCTTTGACGCTTGCATTCACCGTGCGGATCAGTCGTCGACATCACGCCGATCCATGTAAATCATTCTATTAATATCTATCAATTAAGTAAATTTAATAAATTTTATCTATGCTATAGGGAAAAATAAACGAGGTCGCTCGACCCCGTTCATCGTGCTGCCACTCGCGCATGCGCGGCGTGCTCAGTTCATCGTCGCCGGCATGTCGAGCTTCGCGACGCCCGGCAGCTCGCACGCGGAAATCGCGTCGCTGATCGCGTCGATCGCGGGCATCCGCGTGAAGCTCTTGCGCCACACGAGCACCACGCGGCGGTCGGGCACCGGCTCGTTGAACGGCACATACGACAGCAGTTCGGCGTCGGGGCCGTTCGCGCGCGGGCCGACCTCGGCGACCGACATGCGCGGCAGCACGGTGATGCCGACGCCGCTTGCGACCATGTGGCGGATCGTCTCGAGCGACGAGCCCTCGAAGGTTTTCTGGATGCCGTCGGCCGTTTGCGAGAAGCGCATCAGCTCCGGGCACACGCCGAGCACGTGATCGCGGAAGCAGTGGCCGTTGCCGAGCAGCAGCATGGTTTCCTGCTTCAAGTCCTCGGCGTCGATTTCCTCGCGCTTTTCCCACGGATGACCGGCGGGCAGCGCGACGACGAACGGCTCGTCGTACAGCGGACGCACCATCAGGCCGGTTTCCGGAAACGGCAGCGCCATGATCGCGGCGTCGATCTCGCCCTGCTTCAGCAGTTCGAGCAGCTTGAGCGTGTAGTTTTCCTGCAGCATCAGCGGCATCTGCGGGACCCGCTGGATCATCTGCTTGACGAGCGTCGGCAGCAGGTAGGGCCCGATCGTGTAAATCACGCCAAGGCGGAACGGGCCGACCAGCGGGTCCTTGCCCTGCTTCGCAATCTCCTTGATCGCGAAGGTCTGCTCGAGCACGCGCTGCGCCTGCGTGACGATCTGGTCACCGATCGGCGTCACGCTCACTTCGCTCGCGCCGCGTTCGAAAATCTGCACGTTGAGCTCGTCTTCGAGCTTCTTGATCGCCACCGACAGCGTCGGCTGGCTCACGAAGCATGCTTCGGCCGCGCGGCCGAAATGCCGTTCGCGCGCGACCGCGACGATGTATTTCAATTCAGTCAGCGTCATTGTGGGTCAATCAGGGATATACAGGCGATAGGTTTAATTTATACACCCTGTGACGCCGGTTCGCCAAGTTTCTCGGCATCGAAATGCTTCAAACGGCGGTTTTAAATCCGGCCCCGCCCCGGGGATCAGGCCTTCAGATACTGCTCCCGTGCGCCGAGCCAGCGCGCGAGATGCTGCGTGACGATCTCGGGATACGCGGCAATCAGCCGCGTCGCGGCTTCGCGGGCCGGTTCGATCAGCCAGCCGTCGGTCTCGAGGTTCGCAAAGCGCAGCATCGCCGCGCCCGACTGGCGTGCGCCGAGGAATTCGCCGGGGCCGCGGATCTCGAGATCGCGCCGGGCGATCTCGAAGCCGTCGGTCGTCTCGCGCATCGTCTTCAGCCGCTCGCGGCCGGTCGGCGACAGCGGCCCCGTGTACAGCAGCACGCACACCGACGCCGCGGTGCCGCGCCCCACCCGGCCGCGCAACTGGTGCAGCTGCGCGAGGCCGAAGCGCTCCGCGTGCTCGATCACCATCAGCGACGCGTTCGGCACGTCGACGCCGACCTCGATCACGGTCGTCGCGACCAGCAGCTGCACGTCGTTGCGCGTGAACGCTTCCATCACGGCCGCCTTGTCGGCCGGCGACAGCCGGCCGTGCACGAGCCCGACCTTCAGCTCCGGAAGCGCGGCGGCGAGCGTCTCGTAGGTCTCGACGGCCGTCTGCAGCTGCAGCGTCTCGCTCTCCTCGATCAACGGGCACACCCAGTACACCTGACGCCCGGTCAGCGCGGCCTCGCGCACGCGGGCAATCACTTCCTCGCGCCGCGCATCGCCGACGAGGCGCGTCAGCACGGGCGTGCGGCCCGGCGGCAGCTCGTCGATCGTCGAGACCTCGAGATCCGCGTAATACGTCATAGCGAGCGTGCGCGGAATCGGCGTGGCCGACATCATCAGCTGGTGCGGCTGGAAGTCGCGCGCGCCGTTGGCCGCGTTCGCGGCCTTGGCACGCAGCGCGAGCCGCTGCTCGACGCCGAAACGGTGCTGTTCGTCGACGATCACGAGGCCGAGCCGGGCGAATTCGACCGTGTCCTGGATGATCGCGTGCGTGCCGATCACGAGCTGCGCGGTGCCGAGCGCGGCCGCCTCGATCGCCGCGCGCTTTTCCTTCGCCTTCAGGCTGCCCGCGAGCCACGCCACCGTGACGCCGAGCGGCTCGAGCCACGCACGCAGCTTGCGCGCGTGCTGTTCCGCGAGGATTTCGGTGGGCGCCATCAGCGCGGCCTGGTAGCCGGCGTCGATCGCCTGCGTGGCGGCCAGTGCCGCGACGACGGTCTTGCCGCTGCCGACGTCGCCCTGCAGCAGGCGCTGCATCGGGTGCGCGAGCGTGAGATCGTGCGCGATCTCGTCGACGACGCGCGCCTGCGCGCCCGTCAGCGTGAACGGCAGCGCCGCGTAGAGCCGGGTGGTGAGCGCATCGGCATCGCTCGCGGTGCGGCGCGGCATCGCGGGTGCCGCGCGCGTGCGGCGCTCCTCGTGAGCGCGCTTGAGCGACAGCTGCTGCGCGAGCAGTTCCTCGAACTTGATGCGCGTCCAGGCCGGATGCGAGCCATCCATCAGCGCGGCTTCGTCGGAATCGACACGCGGGTGGTGCAGGATCCGCACCGCCTGCTCGAGCGTCGGCACGTCGAGCGGCTTCAGGTAGTCGCGCTGGATCTCGGGCGGCAACAGCTCGGGCAGCGGCGTACGCTCGACCGCGTTCTCGATCGCCTTGCGCAGATAGGCCTGCGACACGCCGGCCGTGCTCGGATAGACGGGCGTGAGCACCTGCGGCAGCGGCGCATCCGCTTCGACGACGCGCACCGCCGGATGCACCATCTCCATCCCGAAGAAACCGCCGCGCACGTCGCCGCGCACGCGCAGGCGCTGGCCGACGGCCATCTGCTTGACCTGCGAGCCGTAGAAATTCAGGAAGCGCAGCACGAGGTGCTCGCCGTCGTCGTCCTGGATCTTCACGACCAGCTGGCGACGCGGCCGGTAGGCGACCTCGTTGTCGAACACGACGCCTTCCGTTTGCGCGATCCCGCCCGGCAGCAGCTCGCCGATCGGCGTGAGCGTGGTTTCGTCCTCATAGCGCATCGGCAGATGCAGCACCAGATCGATCGAGCGCGTCAGGCCGAGCTTCGCGAGCTTGTCGACAGTCTTCACGGGCTTGTCGGCGGCCGGCTTCTTCTTGCGCTTCGCGCCCGCTGCGTCGCTTGCAGCAGCGCTATCGGCATCGGGCGCGGCGGCGGCCGGCTGCGCGAGCCTGCCGTCGGCACCGCGCTTCAGGCCGGCACGGCGCGGCGCGGTGCGCTCCGCCGCGTCTGGCGCGGGCGGCGCGACATCCTCCGCGTCGAACGGATCGGCGGAATCGGCAACGGCAGCGGGGGAACGGCGTGGTGACACTGGCATCGGATCGTCTGGGTGCTTCGCAAGGCAAGTACAATAGCGGCTTTCACGTCGTCCGAACGAACGACGCCGGCCAGGCCGCGCATCCCGCCATCATAGCGGCTCGCGCGCCCCATTTACGCGTTTCCGCCCTGCCGGCGACGCCCGCCGGCCGCTTCGAACCAGCCCGCATGTTCACGCTTTCCGATTTCGATTTCAATCTGCCGCCCGAGCTGATTGCACAAACCGCGCTGCCCGATCGCACCGCGAGCCGCCTGCTCGAGGTCGACGGCACCGTCGCGCCCGCGCGCCTGGTCGACCGCCATTTCACCGGGCTGCCGTCGTGCATCTCGGCCGGCGACCTGCTCGTCTTCAACGATACCAAGGTGCTGAAGGCGCGGTTCTTCGGCCAGAAGGCCAGCGGCGGCAAGATCGAGGTGCTGATCGAGCGCGTGACCGGTACGCACACGGCGCTCGCGCAGATCCGCGCGAGCAAGTCGCCGGGCGCCGGCACGACGCTGCGCCTCGCCGATACGTTCGACGTGACGGTCGGCGAGCGCGTCGAGCCGTTCTTCACGCTGAACTTCCCCGAGCCGTGCCTCGACCTGATCGAACGGTACGGCCGCCTGCCGCTGCCGCCCTATATCGAGCACGATCCGGACGCGACCGACGAGACGCGCTACCAGACCGTCTACGCGAGCAACCCGGGGGCGGTCGCCGCACCGACGGCCGGGCTGCACTTCGACCAGCCGATGCTCGACCGGCTCGACGCGATGGGCGTCGAGCGCGCGACGCTGACGCTGCACGTCGGCGCCGGCACGTTCCAGCCGGTGCGCGTCGACAACATCGCCGAGCACAAGATGCACAG
This sequence comes from Burkholderia sp. BCC0405, assembly GCF_902833075.1. Classification (NCBI taxonomy): domain Bacteria; kingdom Pseudomonadati; phylum Pseudomonadota; class Betaproteobacteria; order Burkholderiales; family Burkholderiaceae; genus Burkholderia; species Burkholderia sp. BCC0405. Next base: position 190,123 of record NZ_CADFEO010000016.1, on the reverse strand, counting down.
CGAGTGGTACGACCTGCCGCAGTCGCTCGTCGACAAGATCGCCGCGACCCGCGCGCGCGGCGGCAACGTGATCGCGGTCGGCACGACGTCGATGCGCGCGCTCGAAGCCGCCGCGCGCGCTGCCGACGAAGCGGGCCGCCCGCTCGCGGCCACGCAGGCCGAGACCGACATCTTCATCACGCCCGGCTATCGTTTTCGCGTGGTCGACCGGCTCGTCACGAACTTCCACCTGCCGAAGTCGACGCTGCTGATGCTCGTGTCCGCGTTCGCGGGCGTCGAGACGATCCGCGCCGCGTACCGGCATGCGATCGGGCAACGCTACCGCTTCTTCAGCTACGGCGATGCGATGCTGCTCACGCGGCGCGACACGCCGGAGGCGCCGCGCGTTTGAGCGAAGCAGGCGCGACGGCCCGCACGCCGCTCAGCCGCCGTTCGCCCGCCGCGCGCTACGATGGCGCACCCCCCGTTTTTCCCCGCTGCCGGCTTGCCGGCGGCGTTTCCAACACGCGCCGGACTGTTCTCCGGTGGCAAGGAGAATGACGCGATGACCGAAGGTTCATCCCAAGATACGCACGCCCCCGTGCAGGAGCGCCCGGCGAACGGGCTCGAATTCGAACTGCTGGCGACCGACGGCCATGCGCGCCGCGGCCGCGTGAAGCTCAATCACGGCGTGGTCGAGACGCCGATCTTCATGCCGGTCGGCACGTACGGCACCGTGAAGGCGATCCAGCCGCGCGAGCTGCACGAGATCAAGGCCCAGATCATCCTCGGCAACACGTTCCACCTGTGGCTGCGCCCGGGCCTCGACACGATCGACGCGCACGGCGGCCTGCACGGCTTCATGGGCTGGAACAAGCCGATCCTGACCGACTCGGGCGGCTTCCAGGTGTTCTCGCTCGGCGACCTGCGCAAGATCACCGAGGACGGCGTCACGTTCGCGTCGCCGATCAACGGCGACAAGCTGTTCCTGTCGCCGGAAGTGTCGATGCAGATCCAGAAGGTGCTGAACTCCGACGTCGTCATGCAGTTCGACGAGTGCACGCCGTATGCGACCAACGGCGTGCCGACCACGCACAAGGAAGCGGCCGACTCGATGCGCATGTCGCTGCGCTGGGCGAAGCGCTCGCTCGACGAGTTCAACCGGCTCGGCAACCCGAACGCGCTGTTCGGGATCGTCCAGGGCGGGATGTTCGAGGACCTGCGCGACGAATCGCTCGCGGGCCTCGCGGAACTCGGCTTCCACGGCCTCGCGATCGGCGGGCTGTCGGTCGGCGAGCCGAAGGAAGACATGATGCGCGTGCTGCGCCACGTGGGCCCGAAGCTGCCGGCCAACAAGCCGCACTACCTGATGGGCGTCGGCACGCCGGAGGATCTGGTCGAAGGCGTCGCGAACGGCGTCGACATGTTCGACTGCGTGATGCCGACCCGCAACGCGCGCAACGGCTGGCTGTTCACGCGCTTCGGCGACGTGAAGATCCGCAACGCGACGCACAAGAACTCGCTGAAGCCGCTCGACGCGAGCTGCACGTGCTACACGTGCCAGAACTTCTCGCGCGGCTACCTGCATCACCTGCACCGCGTCGGCGAGATCCTCGGCGCGCAGCTCAACACGATCCACAACCTGCACTACTACCTGCAGCTGATGAGCGAGATCCGCGAAGCGATCGAGACCCACACGTTCGACGCGTTCCGCCAGCGCTTCGCGGAGGATCGTGCAAGAGGCGTCGACTGACGGCCGGCGGGCCGCGCGGCGGTTCGCCACATAGGACATGCACTAAATAACGCGCGCCAACTGCCGAACTCGACCGCCAAACATTACAATTGCCTTTCCAAACAAGTCGCAACGGTGCCGGTTCGCGCTTTAACGGCTTGATCCGAAAGCGCATTTGCAGCGCCGTTAGCGCATGGGGCCGGTGGTAGAATAACCGGCTTATTTTTCGATCTTCCTCTACGGAGAGACCAACGTGCCGTTCATTTCCAACGCGTTCGCCCAAGGTGCCGGTGGCGCCGAATCGAGCCTGATGAGCTTCCTGCCGCTCATCCTGATGTTTGCCGTGCTCTACTTCATCATGATCCGCCCGCAGATGAAGCGTCAGAAGGAGCACCGCAACATGCTCGCGGCCATGGCCAAGGGCGACGAAGTCGTCACGAGCGGCGGCCTCGTAGGCAAGGTGACGAAGGTCACCGAAGGCTACATCGGCGTCGAGATCGCCGAAGGCACCGAAATCACCGTGCAGAAGGCTGCGGTCACGACCATTCTGCCGAAGGGCACGATCAAGTCGCTGTAAGCCCTTCACCGAGCGTCCGGCTCCCCGCGCCGTGCCCGCCTGAGAGAGCGGGCCGCCGCGGCGCCGGACGCGACGCTTTCACGCCAACCACCCGTTCGGCTCCCTCATGAATCGTTATCCACTCTGGAAATATGTCGTGATGGTCGTGGCGCTCGCCATCGGCCTTCTGTACACATTGCCCAACTTCTTCGGCGAAGCGCCGGCGGTGCAGGTGTCGAGCGGCAAGGCCACGGTCAAGCTCGACTCGACCACGCTGACCCAGGTCGAATCGGCGCTCGCCTCCGCGCAGATCACGCCGGACGACGTCACCTTCGAGAACACGGCGACCAACGCGAACATCCGCGTGCGCCTGAAGGACACCGATACGCAGTTGCGCGTCAAGGACCTGCTGCAGAAGTCGCTGAACGCCGACCCGAACGATCCGCAGTACGTCGTCGCCCTGAACCTGCAGAGCGCGTCGCCGCGCTGGCTCACCGCCCTGCACGCGCTGCCGATGTATCTCGGCCTCGACCTGCGCGGCGGCGTCCACTTCCTGCTCCAGGTCGACATGACGGGCGCGCTGACGAAGAAGCTCGATTCCGACGCGTCCGACGCGCGCACGCTGCTGCGCGACAAGAACATCCGCGACGGCGGCGTGAGCCGCGTCGACCAGTCCGTGGTCGTCAACTTCAGCGATGCGCAGACGGCGGAAGACGCCCGCAAGGTGCTCGCGCTGTCGATCACCGAACTGCAATGGGCGACCCAGCCCGGCGGCGGCGGCACGCAGGTCGTCGGCACGTTCACGCCGGCCGTGCAGAAGTCCGTCGAGGACGCCGCGCTCAAGCAGAACCTGACGACGCTCCACAACCGCGTGAACGAACTCGGCGTGTCCGAGCCGATCCTGCAGCAGCAGGGCAGCGACCGCATCGTCGTCGAGCTGCCGGGCGTGCAGGACACCGCGAAGGCGAAGGACATCATCGGCCGCACCGCGACGCTCGAGGCGCGCCTCGCCGACCCGATCAACACGCACCCGAACCCGAACGACCCGGTGCCGCCGGGCGAAGAGCTGTTCACGCAGGGCAACCAGGCGCCGGTGCTGCTGAAGAAGGACGTGATCTTCACCGGCGACCGCATCATCGATGCGTCGGCCGGCTTCGACGAACACCAGCGTCCGTCGGTCAACATCCGTCTCGATTCGGCCGGCGGCCGCGCGGTGCGCACGGTCTCGCGCGACAACATCGGCAAGCCGATGGCGATGGTGCTGTTCGAGAAGGGCAAGGGCGAGGTGCTGACGGTCGCGACGATCCAGTCGGAACTCGGCGACCGCTTCCAGATCACGGGCCAGCCGACGCCGCAGGCCGCGGCCGACCTCGCGCTGCTGCTGCGCGCCGGTTCGCTCGCCGCGCCGATGGACATCATCGAGGAACGCACGATCGGCCCGAGCCTCGGCGCCGACAACATCAAGATGGGCGTCCACTCGGTGATCTGGGGCTTCTGCGCGATCGCCGTGTTCATGATCGCGTACTACATGCTGTTCGGCGTGGTCTCGGTGATCGGCCTGTCAGTCAACCTGCTGCTGCTCGTCGCCGTGCTGTCACTGATGCAGGCGACGCTGACACTGCCCGGTATCGCCGCAATCGCGCTCGCGCTCGGCATGGCGATCGACTCGAACGTGCTGATCAACGAGCGCGTGCGTGAAGAACTGCGCGCCGGCCAGCCGCCGCAGCTCGCGATCCAGTCCGGCTACGCGCACGCATGGGCGACGATTCTCGACTCGAACGTCACGACGCTGATCGCCGGCCTCGCGCTGCTCGCGTTCGGCTCGGGCCCGGTTCGCGCGTTCGCGATCGTGCACTGCCTCGGTATCCTGACGTCGATGTTCTCCGCGGTGTTCTTCTCGCGCGGGATCGTCAACCTCTGGTACGGCGGCCGCAAGAAGCTGAAGTCGCTCGCGATCGGCCAGGTGTGGAAGCCGGAAGGCGCCGCTGCCGGCGCATCGTTCTCCGACGCCGACGAATCGACCGACACCGCGCGTGCCGCGAAGCTCGCCGCCCCCGCGAAGGGCAACGCGCCGCGCACCGGCAAGCCGCAGCTGCGCAACCGCGCGCAGCAAGGCGTGTCGCCGAAGAAACCGGGCTCGACCCAATAAGGCCCCGGAGACGAAACCATGGAATTTTTCCGCATCCGTAAAGACATTCCGTTCATGCGGCACGCGCTGGTGTTCAACGTGATCTCGCTGGTCACGTTCCTCGCCGCCGTGTTCTTCCTGTTCCACCGCGGGCTGCACCTGTCCGTCGAATTCACCGGCGGGACGGTGATCGAGGTGCAGTACCAGCAGGCCGCTGAACTCGAACCCGTGCGCGCGACGCTCGGCAAGCTCGGCTACGCCGACGCGCAGGTGCAGAACTTCGGCACGTCGCGCAACGTGCTGATCCGCCTGCAGCTGAAGGAGGGCCTCACGTCCGCGCAGCAGAGCGACCAGGTGATGAGCGCGCTGAAGGCGCAGAGCCCGGACGTCACGCTGCAGCGCGTCGAGTTCGTCGGCCCGCAGGTCGGCCGGGAGCTCGCGACCGACGGCCTGCTCGCGCTCGCGTGCGTCGTGATCGGCATCGTGATCTACCTGTCGTTCCGCTTCGAGTGGAAGTACGCAGTGGCCGGCATCATCGCCAACCTGCACGACGTCGTGATCATTCTCGGCTTCTTCGCGTTCTTCCAGTGGGAGTTCTCGCTGGCGGTGCTCGCGGCGATCCTCGCGGTGCTCGGCTACTCGGTCAACGAGTCGGTCGTCATCTTCGACCGGATCCGCGAAACGTTCCGCCGCGAACGCAAGATGAGCGTGCAGGAAGTGATCAACCACGCGATCACGACCACGATGTCGCGTACGATCATCACGCACACGTCGACCGAAATGATGGTGCTGTCGATGTTCTTCTTCGGCGGCCCGACGCTGCACTACTTCGCACTCGCGCTGACGGTCGGCATCATGTTCGGCATCTACTCGTCGGTGTTCGTCGCGGGCTCGCTCGCGATGTGGCTCGGCATCAAGCGCGAAGACCTGATCAAGGAAAAGAAGACCGCGCACGATCCGGACGATCCGAACGCGGGCGCGCAGGTTTAAGCGCCACGCTGCTTCGGCACAGACGAAAAGCCGGCCCGGTTGGGTCGGCTTTTTTCATGCCCACTCGACCGACACCGCGCAGCCCGCTCGCCCAGCCCCGTCACGCGCGTCGGCTACAATCGTGACCGTCCCGCCGCGCCGCCTGCCGGCTAACGCACCTTCACCCTCCGTTCAAACGTGCGGTCCCGATGATGCCTCCCACGCGTGTCGTTCTTCGCCTTGCCGCTTGCGCAACCGTCGCGGCCGCGCTCCTGCCGTGTGCGTCGTCCGCCGGTGCCCAACAGCCGGCGTCCGCCCCGCCCGCTTCTGCGCCCGCTTCTGCGCCCGCTTCTGCCCTCCCTTCCTCATCCGCCTCCTCGCCCGCCACCGCCCGGCCGCCCTCGCCCTGCCCGCCCGACTGGGAGCCGCAGATCTGCGAGCTCAAGGCCGCGGTTGAAGTCCTGAAGCGGCAGCACCTGACCGACGTCGACATCGGCGCGCTGCTCGACGCAACGACCCACGCGGGCATCAAGACGCTACCGTACGCGCGCTTCTTCGACGCGAAGGAGGAGCAGGAGCGGCGCGAAGACGAACGGCGCGTGCGCGACGGCACGCCCGGCATCGGCATCGTGTTCGAGACGCGACCCGACGGGCTGCACATCGTCGACGTGATTCCCGACGCGCCCGCGGAAAAGGCCGGCGTGCGCCCCGACGATCTCGTCGTCGCGATGAACGATACGAGCGTCATCGGCATCGACGCCGCCGACCTGACCCGGCTCGCCAAGGGCGACGCGGGCGTGCCGCTGAAGCTCACGGTCCAGCGCGGCCCGTCGCACGCGGTGCTGAGCTTCGCGCCCGTGAGGGCGATCCTCAAACCGCATCCCGCGACCGCAAAACGGCTCGACGGCGACATCCTGTACACGCGGCTGTCGAGCTTTCCCGAACCGGCGGTCGGCGACTACATCGACGCGGTGCAGGCCGCGCGCCGCGCGGGGCCGCCGGTGAAAGGCGTGATTCTCGACCTGCGCATCAACGGCGGCGGCGCGCTCAATGCGGCGATCGGCATCACCGCGCTGTTCGCCGGCCGCGACCGCACCGCGATGGTGACGGTCGAGCGCGGCGACGCCAACCGCCGCCGCTACACGACCAACTGGCCCGATTACGAATTGCCGGTCATGCATGGACAGGATCCGCTCGCGCCACTGCAGGCCGACGACTGGTGGCGCACCGTGCCGCTCGTCGTGCTCGTCGACGGACAGAGCGCGTCGGCCGCCGAAGCGACCGCGGCGGCGCTGAAGGATCTCGGCCGCGCGAAACTGCTCGGCATGCCGACCTATGGGAAGGGGCTCGCGCAGACGGGGGTCGACCTGATCGACGGCACGCGCCTGAATTTCACGTTCGCGCGCAACCTGCGGCCGAACGGCTGCCCGATGGACGGCTACGGCGTCGTGCCGGACTGGCTCGTGCCGCCGCGCCGCGACTCGGACGTCGACGGCGTACTGCTGTGGTACCGGGAAGCCGATCTCGCCCGCGCGCCGTATGCGGACCGGCTGGCGCCCGATCCGTTCGCGAAGGTGCGCAAGGAACGGCAGAAGCTGCGCGAGCAGCGTGCGCTCGCGAAGATCGATACGGCAAAGAGCGCGGCGCTGCCGCAGCGCGTGTTCGGCACGGCGACCGACTGGCAGCTCAGGCAGGCGCTTGCCGCGCTCGCCGGGCGCCCCGTGCAGACGGTCGAAGCCCGACCGCAACTGATGCCCGCGCAGCCCGTATGCGAGCGCGCCGGCAACTGACGCGCGCTGCCCGCCCTGTTACCGGAAGCCGAACCGCTTGCGCAGCACGACCAGCGCCGCGAGGCTCAGCACGGCCGCGAACATCAGGTAGAAGCTCGGCGCGGTCTTCAAGCCGGTCGCCTTGATCAGCCACGCGATGATGAACGGCCCGAAGCCGCCGAAGATCGTCACCGCGACGTTATACGCGAGCGACATCCCGGTCGTGCGCGTCTGCACCGGAAACACTTCGGACAACAAACCCGGCAGCGCCGCGAAGTAGCCGGTCATCAGGAACGCAAGCAGCACCTGCAGTGCAATCAACGCGCCGAAGCCCGGATGGGCGACCAGGTACGCGAACGCCGGGTAGATCAGCACGAGAATGCCGACGGCCGGCGCGATCATCACGCGCACGCGGCCGTAGGTGTCCGACCAGTGGCCGACGAGCGGCGCGAACGCCATCTGGATCACGCCGACGACGAGGATCGCCGCGAACGCGGCCGACGGCGCGAGGCCGAGCTGCTTCACGCCGTAGGTCGGCATGAACAGCACGAGATAGGTCGCGACGGTGCCGAGCACGACCACGCCCATCGCGGCGACGAGACGCGCCTTGTGCGACGCGAACGTATCGCGCAGCGGGTTCGCGGTGCCTTCCGCCGCGAGGAATTCGGGGGTCTCGTCGACCTTCGTGCGGATGTAGTACGCGACCGGCCCGAGCAGCAGGCCGAAGAAGAACGGCACGCGCCAGCCCCAGGCGGCCATCTGCGCGGCCGTGAGCTGCGCGTTCAGCACGGTGCCGAAGCCCGCCGCAAGCAGCGTCGTGAGCCCCTGGCTCGCGACCTGCCAGCTCGCGAAGAAGCCACGCCGGCCCGGCACGTGCTCGGCGAGGAACGCGGTCGCGCTGCCGAACTCGCCGCCGGCCGAGAAGCCCTGCATCAGCCGCGCGGCGACGAGGATCACCGGCGCGGCAACGCCGATCGTCTCGTAGGTCGGCAGCACCGCGATGATCAGCGTGCCGGCCATCATCAGCAGGATCGACAGCGTGAGCGCGGCCTTGCGGCCCGCGCGGTCGGCGTACGCACCGAGCACGATCGCGCCGAGCGGGCGCATGAAGAACGACACGCCGAACGTGCCGAGCGTGAGCAGCAGCGACACGGTATCGTTGCCCGCCGGAAAGAACAGCTTCGAGATCGTCACCGCGAAGAAGCCGTAGACGACGAGATCGAACCACTCGAGCGCATTGCCGATCGACGCGGCGACCACCGCGCGCCACACGCGCGGCGACGAGGCAATGGAACGGGACTGCGTGACGGCATGCATCGGCGATCTCCTTGTCGTTGTACGTTCTGTTCGAGGCGGCCGCGCGCGCCGTCGGCCTGCCCGGCGCCGCGCACGACGCTCGGGCGATTATAGGCGCGCAAAAAAAACCGCCGCGCCCCTGACGGGAACGCGGCGGCGCTCTCGCGGCGGGCCGGCGCGAAGGCTGGCCCGGCCGGCGGGCTTACTGCTGCTTGAGCGCTTCGGCCGTGATCAGCAGCTTCGTCTTCATCTTGAAGCCGTACTGCTTGCCGTAGTCGAGGCCGAAATCGCTGCGGTCGAACTCGCCGACGGCGTCGACACCGCACACTTCACGCTTGAGCATCGGGTGCTGCATGCACTTGAACGAATCGATCTTCAGCGTCACCGGCTTCGTGACGCCATGCAGCGTCAGGTTGCCGACCACCGACACCGGCTTGTCGCCGTCGAACTTGATCGCGCCCTTGTAGTTCGCCTGCGGGAACTTGGCTGCGTCGAAGAAATCGGCCGTCTGCAGATGCTCGTCGAGCTTCGCGCTGCCGGTGTGGATCGATGCGATGTCGGTCGTCACGTCGACCGTGCCCGTCTTCGCCGCGCGGTCGAGCGTCACGGTGCCGCTCGACTTGTCGAACTTGCCGCGCCAGACCGACAGGCCACCCATGTGGTCAGCCTCGAAACTCGGGTACGTGTGGCTCGGGTCGAACTGGTACGTCACGCTTTCGGCGAAGGCCGAGAACGACAGCGACGCTGCCAGCGCGCCTGCGGCGATGATCAGTTGCTTTTTCAAACTCTTTCTCCTTGGAACGGCGCCGCGCCCTCGCGCGGCATTCAGGTGAGACGACAGCCCGCCGCTTACTTGGTGGCGACGAGATGGAACTTGATCTGCACTTCGTCCGCGACGACCGACGTGTCCTTCCACTCGCCGGTGCCGACGTTGAACGTCGAGCGCTTGATCGGCAGCACGCCGTCGAAGGTCTGCGTCGCGCCGCTCTGCGTGACCGTGACGGGCACCGTGACGTTCTCGGACTTGCCCTTGATCGTCAGCTTGCCGGTCACGTTGTACTTGTTGCCGCCCGCCGGCGCGATCGCCGACGACACGAAGGTGGCCTGCGGATACGTCTTCGCGTCGAACCAGTCCTTGCCGGCGACCTGGTCGTTGTACATCTTGTCGCCGAGGTCATAGCTCGCGACGTCGATCGTCATCTGGGCGCTGCCCTGCGCGGCTTTGGCCGGGTCGAACTTCACCTGCGCGGAAAACTTCTTGAACGCGCCTTCGGTCGGCACGTTCATCTGCTTCGACACGGCGGACACCTTGCTCTTCGCGAGATCGACATCGGCGTGCGCCGTGCCCGACGCGACAAACGACACCGCGGCGAGCGCGGCCAGCATGGGGCGGGAGAACGACATCTTCATGGGATCCTTCATTTGGCAAAGGGGAGCATCCGCGACAGCAGGCCGTCGCGGTCCAACAGCTGGTGCTTGAGCGCCGCGAGCACGTGCAGCGAGACGAGCGCAAGCAGAATGTAATTCAATGACACGTGCAGCGTCTTGAAGGTTTCCTTCAGCACCGGATCGGGGTCGATCAGCCGCGGCAGCGGCACGATGCCGAGATAGACGACCGGGATGTTCGACGCCGAGCTGTACAGGTAGCCCGTCACCGGAATCACGATCATCAGCACGTACAGCAGGATGTGCACGCCATGCGACGCCGCACGCTGCCACGCCGGCGTACCGCCCGGCAGCGCCGGCGGCACGTGGGTCGCACGCCACAGCACACGGATGACGGCCAGCGCGAATACGGTCACGCCCATCCACTTGTGCCACGAAAAGTACTTCAGCTTGGTCGGCGTGAAGCCCGGGATGTCGGTCATCACCCAGCCCAGCGCGAACGCGCAGACGATCAGCAGCGCGATCAGCCAGTGCAGCGCGATCGCCGTCTGCGTATAGCGTACCGGCCTGGCCGGCAGCGATTTCGATGCCATCTTGGATTCCTCAGTTCAGCGAACGGCCGCGCCGGCCATTCGTCCGACGCTTGTCAAGGGCGCCATGCTACCGCAACCTTTTGACACGCGCGGACTCTGAAGACAGGCACGCCAGCCGGCTGACGGTTTCCTGTCATGTTACCGCTCGGTCACCGAACCCGCGATCGTTGACACGCCGAAAAAGGCCTTTTGGTAAGATTGGCGCGGGTTCCGGCCCCGTCGACGCGTCTTCCCAACCGTCGCACAACTGCCTTTTCCATGCAACGAAACGACCTGATTGCCTGTCACGAATGCGACGCACTGTTGCACAAACCGCGCCTGAGCGGACGTGAATCCGCGCGCTGCCCGCGCTGCGACGCGCTGCTCTATCGCAACAGCGCCGCGCAGATCGAGCGGATCTGCGCGCTCGCGCTCGCGGCGCTGATCACGTTCACGATCGCGCAGGCGTTCCCGATCCTCGAAATGGACGTGAACGGCAACCGCGTGCAGACCACGCTGATCGGTGCGATCGATTCATTGTGGCACCAGGACATGGCGATCGTCGGCGTGATGGTGTTCTGCTCGACCGTGCTGTTCCCGCTCGTCGAGATGGCCGCGCTGCTGTACCTGCTGCTGCCGATCCGGCGCGGTGTCGTGCCGCCCGGTTTCAACCTGGTGCTGCGTGCGATCGAACTCGTGCGGCCCTGGGGGATGATCGAGGTGTTCATGCTCGGCATCCTCGTGACCATCGTGAAGATGGTCAGCCTCGCGCGTGTCGTACCCGATGCCGCGCTGTTCGCGTTCGCCGCGCTCACGCTGATGATCGCGGTCGTGCTGATGTTCGATCCGCGCACGCTGTGGGACATCGCCGACGACCTGCGCGCCGGGCGCGCTCCCGGGCAGCCCGACGATGCCGCCCCGCTGCCGGAAGCCGCCCGCCGATGACGATCCCGACCGCCGCCCGCGAAGGCTATGTCAGCTGCCACACGTGCGGCCTCGTGCAGACGCTCGACCATCCGCACGCACATTGCGCGCGCTGCGGCAGCGCCCTCCATTTCCGCACGCCGAACAGCCTGATGCGCACGTGGGCGCTGCTGCTCGCGGCCGCGATTCTCTACATTCCCGCGAACCTGCTGCCGATCATGCGCACCGCGTCGATCGTCGGCTCGCAGGAAGACACGATCATGAGCGGCGTGATCTATTTCTGGGTATCGGGCGACTGGCCGCTCGCCGTCGTCGTGTTCGTCGCGAGCATCCTCGTGCCGATGCTCAAGCTCGGCGTGCTGCTGATCCTCGTGATCAGCGCGCAGCGCCGCACCGCCTGGCGGCCGCTGCAGCGCACGCGCCTGTTCCGGATCGTCGAGCGCATCGGCCGCTGGTCGATGCTCGACATCTTCGTCGTGACGCTGACCGTCGCGCTCGTCCATTTCCGTTCGCTCGCCGTCATCACGGCCGGCCCCGGCGCGCTCGCGTTCGGCTCGGTCGTGATCCTGACGATGCTCGCGTCGATGCAGTTCGATCCCCGCCTGATCTGGGATCCAGTCGAAACCTCAGGGAATCACCATGAATAGTCCACAAGGCCCGCAGCACGACGCGCCCCGGCCGCCCGATCCGACGATCTCGACGAAATCCGGCTGGCTGCCGTCGCTCGTCTGGCTCGTGCCGTTGATCGCCGCGCTGATCGGCATCGGCCTCGTGATCAAGTCCGTGCGCGAGCGCGGCCCCGAAATCACGATCAGCTTCCACAGCGCCGAAGGGCTCGAGCCCGGCAAGACCCAGGTCAAGTACAAGGACGTCGAGATCGGCATGGTCAAGACGATCAAGCTGTCGAAGGACCTGTCGCGCGTGCTCGTCCAGGTGCAGCTCAAGAAGGAAGCCGAGGACTTCGCGGTGAAGGGCTCGCGCTTCTGGATCGTGCGGCCGCGCGTCGGCGCGACCGGCGTGTCGGGGCTCGGCACGCTGCTGTCCGGTGCGTACATCGGCGTCGACGCCGGGCGCTCGGACGATACGCTGACCGACTTCACGGGCCTCGAGACGCCGCCCGCCGTCACGGGCGACCAGAAAGGCACCCAATACGTGCTGCGCGGCGATTCGCTCGGCTCGGTCGACATCGGCTCGCCCGTCTACTACCGCCGCGTGCAGGTCGGCCAGGTGGTCGGCTTCTCGCTCGACAAGGACGGCACCGGCGTCACGTTCAACGTGTTCGTCAATGCGCCGTACGACCAGTATGTCGGCGTGAACTCGCGCTGGTGGCAGGCAAGCGGCGTCGACCTGCGGCTCGACTCGAGCGGCCTGAAGCTGAACACGCAGTCGCTCGCCACGGTGATCCTCGGCGGCATTGCGTTCCAGACGCCGCCGAACCAGGGCTCCGGCGCGACGGCGCCGAACAACACGACGTTCCGCCTCGCGTCCGACGAGGGCGACGCGATGCGCGACCCGGACGGCCAGCCGCTGCAGGTCGTGATGAACTTCAACCAGTCGCTGCGCGGGCTCGCCGTCGGCGCGACGGTCGACTTCCGCGGCATCGTGCTCGGCGAAGTGACGAACATCGGCATCGACTTCGATCCGAAGACGAAGAACTTCCTGATGCCGGTGACGATGAACGTGTATCCGGAGCGCCTCGGACGCCGCTTCCGCGAAACGATCGAGAGCAAGGGCGAACCGGCCCGCCGCGAGATCATCGAGCGGCTCGTCCAGCACGGGCTGCGCGGCCAGCTGCGCACCGGCAACCTGCTGACGAGCCAGCTGTACGTCGCGCTCGACTTCTTCCCGAAGGCGCCGGCCGTGAAGATCGACACGGCGCGCCAGCCGCTCGAGCTGCCGACCGTGCCGAACACGCTCGACGAGTTGCAGCTGCAGGTCGCCGACATCGCGAAGAAGCTCGACAAGGTGCCGTTCGACCAGATCGGCGCAAACCTGAACAGCGCGCTCTCGAACGCCGACAAGCTGTTCAAGCAGCTCGACACGCAGGTCGCGCCGGAAGCGCGCGACACGCTGTCGGCCGCGAAGCAGACCTTCTCGACCGCCGAAGCGACGCTGCAGCAGGATTCGCCGCTGCAGTCCGACGTGCGCGGCGCGCTGAAGGAGCTCACGCGCACGCTGCAGTCGCTGAACGCGCTCGCCGACTACCTCGAGCGTCACCCCGAATCGCTGCTCAAGGGCAAGCCAGGAGATCAACCATGACCACACGCGTGAACGGTTTCGCGAGCGGCGCGGCGGCGGCTGTCGCCGCCCTCGCGCTCGCCGCGTGCAGCTCGCCGCCCGCGCGGTTCTACACGCTCAGCCCGGCCGATGCCGCAGCGCCACTGCGCACCGCGCCGGCCAACCCGGCGTTCCTGATCGAGGTGCCGTCCGTCGGCGTGCCCGAGCAGGTCGCGAAGAACCAGCTGGTCGTGCAGAAGAACGCCGCGCAGGTCGACGTGCTCGAGCAGGAACGCTGGGCGTCGCCGCCCGCCGACGAGATCCGCCGCGCGCTGTCGGACGATCTCGCCGCGCAGCTCGGCACGATCGACGTCGCGAATTCCGCGTACCCGCCCGGCGTGCCCGTGTATCGCATCAGCGTGAACGTGCAGCGCTTCGAGTCGTGGCCCGGCAAGCGCGCGGCGGTCGACGCCGTGTGGAGCGTGCGCTCGCTCGCCACGCAGGCCGTGATGACGTGCCGCACGAGCGTCGCGGAACCGGTCGCCGATGGCTACGACGCGCTCGTCGCCGGCCACCGGCGCGCGCTCGACGTGATTGCCACGCAAGCCGCGGCCGGCGTGCGCGCGATGGCCGCGCACCGCGGCACACCGGCCGCCAAGGCGTCTGCCGCCGGCAGCAAGACGGCCACCGCGCCGTTCGTGCCGTGCCCGGCCAACGCGACGCCGGGCGGCGACGCCGGCGCGACGGGCAAGTCCGGCGCATAAACATGCGGCGGGTGGACGCTCGACAGCGCGCTCGCCTGCGCGGCTTCGTCCGGCCCGGCGCGTCCGCGAGCGATCGCCGGCTGCCGTCGGCGTCGCCCTGCCGCAACCGGGCTCGCATCGAAATGCATCGGCCGGACGGCCATTTGCATTGTTTGTCAAAGTCGGCCGGAACCGGCGCCATGTAACGCGGTCGGCTTGCATTTTCGGGCCCGATTGACGATCCTACGCACTTTCAGGCCCGCGCCGCTCGTCGTGCGCGCCAGCCAGCGGCGCCGGGCCGGGTTCGACCCGACCGCCGTGCCTCCCGGCGCCCGCACGCAATCGGCGTGCACCGCAGCGGGGCAGCCGCATCGCGGGTCGCCGCGCATCGTCCGGCAACCGGCCCCGTCTCACCCGTTCTCCCCGGCGCCGCGCCGTTTCCCCGGCCGGCATCCCGAACCCGCCCGCCGAGGGCTTTCGCTATTCCGTTTATGTTTCGTTCCCTGACGACCCTGATCAAGAAGTGGCGCGCGTCGCGCAATGCCGGTCACCAGCTCGATGCGCTGCTCGCGCACGCCGATGCCGATGCGTCGTACGCCGAGCGCAGCGAATGGCTGATCGAGCTGGCGCACTGGCTGCGCCGCACCGGCACGATGCAGGCCGCGCAAGACGCGCCCGCCGATCGCGACGACGATGCGCGCGCGTATCCGGCCCATGCGCGGTTGCGCTACCTGTTCCACGTGCTCGATCGCAATCCCGCGTGGAAAACCCACGCCGCGCGCATCCTGCGCGGCATCCTGCGCGAGTGCGATGGCATCTCGCTCCTGTGCGACGCCGGCATGCCCGTGCACTCGGGCTTCTTCGGCGCGCTGTTCGAGCGGATCGACTCGTCGCTGATCCCGCCCGCACCGAACCGCCGCGAGCTCTCGGCGCTGTTCACGCTGATGTTCCCGACGCCGGACGACGCGCAATGGATCGACGCGTTGCCCGGCGATCTCCTCACGCGCCTCGCCGAGCTGCTCTCGTTCGACGTCACCGACGAGGAGCGCCACGAGCCCGGCTCGTTCTCGCGCGACCTGCTGGCCGCGCTGCACAACCTGACCTGCCAGATCAGCTCGACCGGCCTGTCGCAGACGGTGCGCAGCCGGCTCTCCGACGACGATGCGCGCAAGCCGCTCGAAACGCAGCCGTTCTACCGCCTCACGCGCGCGATGCTCGCGGTCGAAACCGCGCATGCGGCCGTCGAGGACGGCGGCGACCCGAGCAAGCTGCTGCACGAGGTGAACTACCTGCGCGTGCTGCTCGACGAATGCCGGATCGCCGTCGACGACGTGTTCTCGCACCTGTACCGCAACGGCGTATCGGTCGACATCGTGTTCCAGGTCGAGCGGATGCGCATGCGCATCGTGCGCGCCGAAATGCTGCTGAACGCGTGGATGGCGCGCGACGACCTGCACGGAATGGCGCACCTGACGGCCGAGCTCATCGACGCGAACAACAACAGCCAGAGCGTGTCGCACCTCGTGCGCAGCAACTTCTCGCTGTTCGCGCGCAAGCTCGTCGAAACCAACGCGGACACCGGCGAGCACTACATCTCGCGCGGCCGCGCCGAGTACCTGAAGATGCTGCGGATGGCCGCCGGCGGCGGCCTCGTCACGGTCGTGACCGTATGCGTGAAGTTCGCGATCACGGGCGCGCACCTGCAGTCGATGCTCGAAGGGCTGCTCGCGGGCGTCAACTACGCGGCCAGCTTCATGCTGATGCACTTCCTGCACTTCACGCTCGCCACCAAGCAGCCCGCGATGACCGCGCCGACGCTCGCGCGCGAGCTCGACGACACCGGCCACGACGAAGGCGTGAAGGCGTTCGTGTCGTCGGTGATCGCGCTGATCCGCACGCAGGCCGCCGCGATTTCCGGCAACGTGCTCGTCGTGCTGCCCGTGTGCCTGCTCGTGCAACTGTTCGCGGGCAACGTGCTGCACGCGAACCTGATCTCGCCGGAGAAGGCGCACGCGACGCTGCACTCGTTCTCGCTGCTCGGCCCGACGCCGCTCTACGCGGCGCTGACGGGCGTGCTGCTGTGGGCGTCGAGCCTGCTCGCCGGCTGGGCCGACAACTGGTTCGTGCTGCACCGGGTCGGCGACGCGCTCACGTACAACCGCCGGCTGCGCCTGACGCTCGGCGCCGCCGGCGCGGCGAAGCTCGCGCACTTCTGCCGGTCGAACGTGGCCGGCGTGGTCGCGAACGTCGGCCTCGGCCTGATGCTCGGCCTCGTTCCGGCGATCGTCACCGTGTTCATGTTCCCGTTCGAGGTGCGGCACGTGACGCTGTCGGCCGGTTCGATCGGCGTCGCGCTCGGCGTGCTCGGCAAGGATGCGCTCGGCACGCCCGAGCTGTGGTGGGCCGGCGCCGGCGTGCTCAGCATGGCGATTCTCAACGTGCTCGTGAGCTTCGCGCTCGCGTTCACGATGGCCGTGCGCTCGCGCAGCCTGCGCCCGACCAAGGTGCGCGCGCTCGTCGCCGCGATCGTCCGCACGGTGCTGTCGAATCCGCTCGCGCTGTTCTGGCCAGGCAGCGGCCAGGCCGCGCGCGCCGGCCAGCCGGGCTCGCACTGACCTTGCGGCGGCATGGCGGCGCCCGCCCTTGCGCCGCCGCGCGGCCTTCCGACACGCCTGCGCGGCGCCCGGGCCCGCGCCGCGGCATCGAAACGCGACGCAACGCCGGCCCCGGCCGCCCGCGCCGCGTACAATAGTGGACTTTTGCACGTCCCCACCCGCCTTATGTCCTCGCCCACCCTGTACGAATTCTTCGCCCCCTGCCCGCGCGGCCTCGAAGCGGCGCTTGCCGCCGAGCTGGCCGAAATCGCCGGCCGCCACCTGAACGGCGCGCCGTTCACTGCGGGCGCGCAGGTGCCGGGCGGCGTCCACTTCAGCGGCGGCTGGGCTGCCGGCATGGCCGCGAACCTCCATTCGCGGATCGCGAGCCGGGTCCTGCTGAAGATCGCCCACCGCGCGTACCGCAACGAGCAGGACGTCTACGCGCTCGCGCTCGAGCAGCCGTGGGAGCGCTGGTTCGCGGCGACGCAGACGCTGCGCGTCGACATCACCGCGATCAAGTCGCCGCTGAAGAGCCTCGAATTCGCGACGTTGCGCGTGAAGGACGCGATCTGCGACCGGATGCGCGACAAGACCGGCGCGCGCCCGAGCATCGACACCGGCGCGCCGGACGTGCGCGTGTTCGCCTTCCTGACGGCGGGCGAGTGCACGCTGTACCTCGACACGTCGGGCGAGCCGCTGTTCAAGCGCGGCTGGCGTCTCGACAAGGGCGCGGCGCCGCTGCGCGAAAACCTCGCGGCCGGCATCCTGCGCCTGACGGGCTGGACGCCCGGCACGGCGCTGTACGACCCGATGTGCGGCAGCGGCACGTTCCTCGCGGAAGCCGCGCAGATCGCGCTAGGCGTGGCGCCGGGCGTCGAGCGCCGGTTCGGCTTCGAGAAACTCAAGCAATACGACATCACCGCGTGGCAGGGGCTGAAGGTCCCGGCGCTGGACGCGAAGCGCGCGGCGCGCGGCAAGCGCGGCGAAACGCTCGGCGTGTACGGCAGCGACATCTCGGGCGACATGCTCGAGAAAGCGCGCGCGAACCTCGAGCGTGCAGGCGTGCCGTCGGTATGGCTCAAGCAGGTCGACGCACGCGGGATGACGCCGCCGTGCGACGGCCCGGGCATCCTCCTCGCGAACCCGCCGTACGGCGAACGGATCGAAGTGCGCGGCCGCAGCGCGCGCGGCGAGGTGCGCGAGACGGGCCGCAACCGCGGCAACGATGACGCATTCCGCCGCACCCACACCGACGCACCGGACAGCGAGTTCTTCAACGCGCTCGGCGATGCGCTGAAGCAGCGCTTCACGGGCTGGCAGGCGTTCCTGCTGACGTCCGACCGTTCGCTGCCGGGCCAGTTGCGGCTGCGCGAATCGGCGAAGACGCCGCTGTTCAACGGCGCGCTCGAATGCCGGCTGTTCCGCTTCGACCTGATCGCCGGCAGCGTGAAGGCGCGCCCGGCCGCACCGGAAGGCGACGCGTAGTCCGCCTCATGATCGCGATGGGGCCGCTTGCGCGGCCCCTCTGCGGCAACCGGAGCGCCGCCGTTACCGCACCCGCGGCAACGGCGGCGTTTCGTTTCAGTGCTTCGAGCACTCCCAGCGCCCCATCGTGAACGGCAGCGCCTGCCCCGTCTCGAGCAGCGTCTTGAGACTCGACAACACGACCGGCCACCCGCCGCGAATCCTGCGATCCATCTCCGAGCCCGGCACCAGCCCCTCGTGCGTGACGGTCAGCTTCACGACGCCCTCGTGCGGCTCGACGACATAGCTCACGCGCGATTCCCGGCTCTCCCCCGACGGCGAGCGCCACGTGACGACCAGCCGGTGCGGCGGATCGTTCTCGACCACTTCGCCGACGATGTCGACCCGCGCCGGATCGTCGTAGTCCTGATGTTCCCAACGCGAGCCCGGCCGCCAGTCTGGCGACGCGTTGCGGTGCCGCACCCAGTAGTCCTTCGTCAGCTCGGCGTTGGTGAGCGCATCGAACACACGCTCGGGCGTCGATGCAATGAACGTCACGTACACAAAGGCGGGATTACTCATCGTTGTCTCCAGAATCGCCGGCCGCTTCGAGCCCGCGCTTGAGGTCCGCCAGCGCCTGCAGGCGCTGACGCTCGAACTTGCCGATCCAGCGTTCCGCGATGTCGTGGATCGGCACCGGATTCAGGTAATGCAGCTTCTCCCTGCCGCGCCACGTCGTCGCGACGAGATTCGCGGCCTCGAGCAGCGCGAGATGCTTGCTCACGGCCTGCCGGCTCATCGCGAGCCCGTCGCACAGCTCGGACAGGGTCTGTCCGCTCTTCGCGCACAGCAAATCAAGCAACTGGCGGCGCGTGGCATCGGCCAGCGCCCTGAAAACGAGATCCATGCCACTCCCGGGTCAATGAGCTTATTTTGCAACCAAATGGTTGCATTTCAAGGGTGACAACTCTACTGACAATACGGTGTCAGCAGGCCGCGATCACACTGCAATCCCGGCGCAATGCAACGCCGGTTTCCGCACGGAACCCGAATAACAACGCAACTAGGAGCGCGTCATGACATCCGCAACGGCCACTGCCACCCCCACCCTGGAGCGCGCGATCGCGTGGTTCGACATTCCGTCCCTCGATTTCGACCGGGCGATCCGCTTTTACGAAACCGTGCTGCAGACGACGCTCCAGCGAGAAGTCATCGGCGGCGTGCCGATGGCCACGTTCGACCGCGACGCATCGAGCACGGGTGGCAGCATCGTGTTCGATCCGCAGCAGCTCAAGCCGAGCGCAAACGGCGTGCTCGTCTACCTGAACGCCGGCGCATCGGTCGTCGCCGCGCTCGAACGCGCGAAGCGCGCGGGCGGCGTCGTGCAGGGCTCGGTCGTCGAGCTGCCGAACAACTACGGCTACGTCGGCTACCTGATCGACACCGAAGGCAACCGCGTCGGCCTGCACGCGCCGAAATGCCACTGAGCACGGCGGCCGTCGCGCCCGCGCGGCGCTATCATCGCGAAGTCCCCACCGCCGTTGGAATCGAGGTGCCGTCATGACGCGCCGTGCCGACCGCCTGTTCCAGATCGCCGAGCTCTTGCGCGGGCGTCGTCTCACGACCGCGCAGCAGCTGGCCGACTGGTTGTCGGTGTCGCCGCGCACGGTCTATCGCGACGTGCGCGACCTGCAACTGTCAGGGGTCCCGATCGAAGGCGAAGCCGGCATCGGCTACCGGCTGAACCGCAACGCGAGCCTGCCGCCGCTCACGTTCACGGCCGAGGAACTCGCTGCACTCGCCACCGGCGCGCGCATGCTCGAAACCTGGGGCGGTGCGCGCTTCGCGAGCGGCGCGCGTTCGGCGCTCGCGAAGATCGCGTCGGCGATGCCGGCCGACAAGCGCACGGCGCTCGACCGCCTGCCGGTGTTCGCGCCGTCGTTCCACATCGACGAGACGTTTTGCGCGAAGGTCGACGCGATCCACCAGGCCATCGACACGCGCCACGTCGTCAGCTTCGACTACCGCGACCGGCTCGGCGCGCATTCGCAACGCCGCGTGTGGCCGCTCGGGCTCGTCTACTGGGGCGGGCGCTGGACGATCGGCGCGTGGTGCGAACTGCGCGGCGATTTCCGCACCTTCGACATCGCGCGGATGGGCGACGTCATCGTGCACGAGCAGTTTCCGGACATGGAAGGGCGGCGGATCGCCGACTACCTGCGGATCGCGGAAGCGCCGATGCGCTGACGCGGTACGACGGCGTGCGTGCCGCGCGCCGCCGCCGTTCATGTTCCGGGCCGCCGTGCGGCGCCCGGCCCACCCCTCCCTACCCGCCGAACACCACGGTCCGCTTCGCCCGCTCGTCGACGTGCAGCGAGAACACATCGGGGCGCGCGTAATGCCCGACCACGTCGAAGTCGTAGCGCGCCCGCACGAGTTCATCGGTATCGATGCGTGCGGCCACGAGCCCGGCTTCGCCGATCAGCGGCTGCGTCAGCAGGTCGCCGAGCGGCCCGACGATCACGCTGCCGCCGCGGATCAGCGGCCGCTCCGGATCCCAGCCCGGCACGTCGATGCCGAGCGCGCGCGGCGACGGCTGCACCTGGCACGCACTGACGACGAAGCAGCGCCCTTCGTGCGCGATATGCCGCATCGCGCTCTGCCAGACGTCGCGCTCGTCGACGGTCGGCGCGCACCAGATCTGCACGCCCTTCGCGTACATCGCGCAGCGCAGCAACGGCATGTGGTTCTCCCAGCAGATCGCGGCGCCTGCACGGCCCGCAGCCGTGTCGACGACGGGCAGCGTCGAGCCGTCGCCCTGCCCCCAGATCAAGCGCTCGGTGCCGGTCGGCATCAGCTTGCGGTGCTTCGCGACGAGCCCGTCGCGCGGATCGAAGAACAGCGCCGTGCAGTACAGCGTGCTGCCGCCGCGCTCGATCACGCCGACCACGAGGCTCGCCCCCGTGCGCTGCGACAGCGCAGCCAGCTCGTCGGTTTCCGGCCCCGGCACGTCGATCGCCTGCGCGACGTAGCGCGCATACGCGTCGCGGCCTTCAGGCAGCCGGTAGCCGAGCCGCGTGCCGAAGATCTCGCCTTTCGGATAGCCGCCGAGCACGGCCTCGGGCAGCACGACGAGCGACGCGCCGCTGTCGCGGATCGCGGTTTCGTAGCCGAGGATCGTGTCGAGCGTGGCGCGCGTGCCGGCGGGCGATGCACCGATCTGCAGCGCGGCGATGACTGAGGTGGGCATGGGGGGCGTCTCCGGTGAATGGGGTAACGCCATCTTTATCGATATGATGTCATCGATCAAATCGATAGAACGATAAGTGTCATGAATGCGGATGATATCGCCAGCCTCGACCTGAACCTGCTGAAAGTGTTCGAGGCGCTGTACGAGGAAGGCGGCGCGAGCCGCGCGGCGCTGCGGCTCGGCCTCACGCAGTCGGCGGTGAGCGCGGCGCTGGCGCGGCTGCGCGTGATCTATGCCGATCCGCTGTTCGTGCGCACCGGCCGCGGGCTCGCGCCGACGCCACGCGCGGACGAACTCAAGCCGATCCTGTCCGACGCCCTCGACCGTTGCCGCGAAAGTCTCGCGATCGCGGCCGACGGCGGCGACCGCATCGGCCGCACGATCTCGATCGGGCTGTCGGACGACTTCGAGATCGCGCTCGGCCGCGCGCTGATCGACGCCGTCGCGCGGGAAGCCGCCGGCATCCGGCTGATCTTCCGGCAGACGCACAGCGGCATCGCCGGCGACGCGCTGCTGCGTCACGGTGTGGACCTCGCGATCGCGTCGGGCGGCTTCTCGGCGAACGGGCTCAGCCGGCGCGCGGTCGCGACGGGCGGCTACGCGTGCCTGATCGATCCGGCCGCCCGCGAGCGGGCCCCGCGCGCGCTGACGCTCGCCGATTTCCTGCGGCGCGACCACCTGCTCGTGTCGTCGGGCGGCGTGATCGGGATCGTCGACGAGGCGCTGGCCACGCTCGGCCACAAGCGGCGCGTCGCGGCATCGACCACGCATTTCGCCGCGCTGCCGTACCTGCTCGCCGGCTCCGATGCGGTGGCGACGATCCCCGCGCACGCGGCACGCGCGATCGCGCAATCCACGCCGCTGCGCGCGCTCGCATGCCCGCTCGACTTGCCGCGCTACCCGGTCGAAATCGGCTGGCGCACGAGCACGCAGCGCGATCCGGCGATCGTGCGCGTACGCGACACGATCGCCGCGTGCGTCGCACATCTCGTCGCGCCATGAAAAAAACCCGGTCACGCCGGCCATGAATCGAAGCTGGCAGCCGCATGGCCGGCGCGTGCGTCACTCGACCGATTTCACCATGTCCTCGATGACCTTCTTCGCATCGCCGAACACCATCATCGTCTTGTCCATGTAGAAGAGATCGTTGTCGAGCCCCGCGTAGCCGGCCGCCATCGAGCGCTTGTTCACGATCACCGTGCGCGCCTTGTACGCCTCGATGATCGGCATCCCCGCGATCGGCGACGCCGGATCGTTCTTCGCGGCCGGATTCACGACATCGTTCGCGCCGAGCACGAGCACGACGTCGACCTGGCCGAATTCGCCGTTGATGTCCTCCATCTCGTGCACGATCTCGTACGGCACTTCCGCTTCCGCGAGCAGCACGTTCATGTGGCCCGGCATCCGCCCCGCGACCGGATGAATCGCGTACTTCACGTCGATGCCCTTCTCGATCAGCTTGTCGGTCAGCTCCTTCAGCGCGTGCTGCGCACGGGCCACGGCCAGCCCGTAGCCCGGCACGATCACGACCGTTTCCGCGTTGCCGAGCATGAACGACGCGTCTTCAGCCGAGCCCGACTTCACCGGCCGCTGCTCCTTCGCACCGGCCGCGCCACCCGCCGCCGCGTCGCCGCCGAAGCCGCCGAGGATCACGTTGAAGAACGACCGGTTCATCGCGTGGCACATGATGTACGACAGGATCGCGCCCGACGATCCGACGAGGGAGCCGGCGATGATCAGCATCGCGTTGTTCAGCGAGAAGCCGATGCCGGCCGCTGCCCACCCGGAGTACGAATTCAGCATCGACACGACCACCGGCATGTCCGCGCCGCCGATCGGGATGATGATCAGCACGCCGAGCGCGAACGCGATCGCCGTCATGATGATGAACGGCAGCCACGACTGCGTGATGAAGAACAGGATGCCGAAGCCGAGCATCGCGAGCGCGAGCATCAGGTTGAGCAGGTGCTGGCCCGCATACACGACCGGCGCGCCCTGGAACAGCCGGAACCGGAACTTGCCCGACAGCTTGCCGAACGCGATCACCGAACCGGAGAACGTGATCGCGCCGACGACCGAACCGACGCACAGCTCGACGCGGTTGCCGTACGGGATGAAGTTCGACGACACGGCGTCCTGCGGCACGAGCCCGAACGCTTCCGGCTCCGACACCACCGCATACGCGATGCACACGGCCGCGAGACCGATCAGCGAGTGCATCGCCGCGACGAGCTCCGGCATCTTCGTCATCTCGACGCGCGCGGCGACGAACGCGCCCACGCCGCCGCCGATGATCAGCGCGCCGAGCACCAGCGCGATGCCGAGCGGCAGGTTCGCGCCGAGCCACGCGGCCTGCCTGACGATCAGCGCGATCGTCGTGAGGATCGCGATGGCCATCCCGGCCATCCCGAACAGGTTGCCGCGCCGCGCGCTCTTCGGGTTCGACAGGCCCTTCAGCGCCTGGATGAAGCACACCGACGCGACGAGGTACAGCAGCGTGACGACGTTCATGCTCATCGCGCGCCCTCCTTGCCGCCCCCGGCCTGCCTGGGCGCCTTCTTGCGGAACATCTCGAGCATGCGCCTCGTCACGAGGAAGCCGCCGAACACGTTGACGGCCGCAAGGGCGACCGCGAGCGTGCCGAATACCTTGCCGGTCGTGCCGACGGTCAGCGCCGCCGCCAGCATCGCGCCGACGATGACGATCGCCGAGATCGCGTTGGTCACGGCCATCAGCGGCGTATGCAGCGCCGGCGTGACGTTCCATACCACGTGATAGCCGACGTACACGGCCAGCACGAAGATGATCACGTTGATCACCGTGTGATTGATGACTTCCATGGCCGCCTCCTCCCCCGGTTACTTGCGCGCGACTTCGCCGTCACGGCACAGGAGCGTCGCGGCGACGATGTCGTCGGTCAGGTCGATGTTCAGCGTGCCGTCCTTCGTGACGATCAGCTTCATGAAGTCGAGCAGGTTGCGGGCATACAGCGCCGACGCATCCGCCGCGACCATCGACGCGAGATTCGTGTAGCCCGCGATCGTCACGCCGTGGTGCACGATCACCTGGTCGGCAACCGTCAACGGGCAATTGCCGCTCTTGCGCCCGTCGAATTCCGGGCCGCGGCCGGCCGCCAGATCGACGAGCACCGAGCCCGGCTTCATCGACTGCACGGTTTCGACCGAAATCAAGGTCGGTGCGGGGCGCCCGGGAATCAGCGCGGTGGCGATCACGATGTCGGCCTGCTTCGCGCGTTCGTGCACGAGCGCGGCTTGGCGGCCGAGCCACGACGGCGGCATCGGGCGCGCGTAGCCGCCCGTCCCCTGCGCCGCCTCGCGCTCGTCGTCGGTTTCATACGGGACGTCGACGAATTTCGCGCCGAGCGACTCGATCTGCTCCTTCACGGCCGGCCGCACGTCGGACGCCTCGATCACCGCGCCGAGCCGCTTCGCGGTCGCGATCGCCTGCAGGCCCGCGACGCCCGCGCCGAGAATCAGCACGCGCGCGGCCTTCACGGTGCCCGCGGCCGTCATCAGCATCGGAAAGAAGCGCGGATACAGCGCCGCGGCCACCAGCACGGCCTTGTAGCCCGCGATGTTCGCCTGCGACGACAGCACGTCGAGACTCTGCGCACGCGTCGTGCGCGGCGCGGCTTCGAGCGCGAAGCCCGTCACGCCGGCCGCGGCGAGCGTCGCCGCCTGCTCGCCGTTGAACGGCTCGAGCATGCCGACCAGCACGGAGCCGCGCTTGAGCAACGGCAGTTCCGCGTCGGTCGGCGCCTGGACCTTCAACACGATGTCGGCATCGAAAGCCGCCGACTGGCCGGTCAGGTCGGCCCCGGCGGCCGCATAGGCCTCGTCGGGGTAACTCGCCGCGATGCCGGCCCCTTTCGCGATACTGACCCGATGCCCGGCCGCCGCGTATTTCTTCACGGTTTCCGGCGTCGCAGCCACACGCGCCTCGTTCGCCCGCGTTTCAGCGGGCACGCCAATATGCATCGTCGGTCCCTCCAGTCATTGCCGGTATTTCGTTTCTGACGACTTCTGCTGCACAACGGGCCGGGCAGGCTCACCACCGGCTCACGAGCAACGACGCTCATCCTCACTTTAGGCGAAAGCGAGGGCCGTACCGGCAGGCTCCGCACGGTCGTGCGAGATATTGATGCCGGCCCGTCCGGCGTCGCCGCGTATCGGCAAGACAAACGAATTGAAAGGGTCCGATTCGTTTAGCGTAGCGACCGGCAGCGTTCGGGCGCAACCGGTAAAATGCCGAACCATGAAACCCGAAATCTGGACCCCGCATGTGACGGTCGCCGCGCTCGTCGAGCACGCCGGCCGCTTTCTCATGATCGAGGAAGAAACCTCGTCGGGCCTGCGCATCAACCAGCCGGCAGGCCATCTCGAAGCCGGCGAAACGCTGGCCGACGCCGTGATCCGAGAAACGCTCGAGGAAACCGCGCACCCGTTCACGCCCGACGCGCTCGTCGGCGTCTATCTCGCGCACTACGACCGCCCCGGCACCGCCGGCGCGACCTACCTGCGCTTCACGTTCTGCGGCACGGCCGGCGAGCCGATCGCGGGCCATGCGCTCGACGACGGCATCGTCCGCACGCTGTGGATGACCGCCGACGAAGTGCGCGCGTGCGGCGGGCGCCATCGCTCGCCCGCGGTGATGCGCTGCGTCGACGATTACCTCGCCGGGCGGCGCATTCCGCTCGATTTCGTGCACACGCATTCGGTCGCGCCGCGCCCCGAATCATTCGAACGTCAGGCGGTCAACAAATGAGCAAGCGCCGTGTAGTGGTGGGCATGTCGGGCGGCGTCGATTCGTCGGTGACCGCGTGGCTGCTGAAGGAACAGGGTTACGACGTGGTCGGCCTGTTCATGAAGAACTGGGAAGACGACGACGACGGCGAATACTGCTCGACGCGCCAGGACTGGATCGACGTCGTGTCGGTGGCCGACCTGATCGGCATCGACGTGGAAGCGGTCAACTTCGCCGCCGAATACAAGGACCGCGTGTT
This sequence comes from Burkholderia sp. BCC0405, assembly GCF_902833075.1. Taxonomy (NCBI): domain Bacteria; kingdom Pseudomonadati; phylum Pseudomonadota; class Betaproteobacteria; order Burkholderiales; family Burkholderiaceae; genus Burkholderia; species Burkholderia sp. BCC0405. The sequence continues at coordinate 163,518 of NZ_CADFEO010000016.1, read as the reverse complement.
CGCCGAATTCCTGCGCGAATACTCGGCCGGCCGCACGCCGAACCCCGACGTGCTGTGCAACGCCGAAATCAAGTTCAAGGCATTCCTCGATCACGCGATGTCGCTCGACGCGGAAATGATCGCGACCGGCCACTACGCGCGGGTGCGCGAGCGCGACGGGCGTTTCGAACTGCTGAAGGCCTTCGATCATACGAAAGACCAGTCGTACTTCCTGCACCGGCTGAACCAGGCGCAACTGTCGAAGTCGATGTTCCCGCTCGGCGAGATCCCGAAGACGAAGGTGCGCGAGATCGCCGCGCAAATCGGGCTGCCGAACGCGAAGAAGAAGGATTCGACCGGCATCTGCTTCATCGGTGAACGGCCGTTCCGCGATTTCCTGAACCGCTATCTGCCGACGAAACCCGGCCCGATGAAGACGCCGGACGGCAAGGTCGTCGGCGAGCACATCGGTCTCGCGTTCTACACGTTCGGCCAGCGCAAGGGCATCGGCCTCGGCGGCAGCAAGAGCGGCAACGGCGATCCGTGGTTCGTCGCCGCGAAGGACATCGCGTCCAACACGCTGTACGTCGTGCAGGGGCACGATCATCCGTGGCTGCTGGCGCGCGAGCTGGTCGCCGGCAACGTGAGCTGGGTTGCCGGGGAACCGCCGGCCGAAGGCTTCACGTGCGGCGCGAAGACCCGCTACCGGCAGGCCGACGCGGCGTGCGCATTCGGCGCCGCCACGCCCGGCCCGGCAGGCGAAGCGCGCTTCTCGCTCGCGTTCGACGACGCGCAGTGGGCCATCACGCCCGGCCAGTCCGCCGTGCTGTACGACGGCGAGATCTGCCTCGGCGGTGGGATCATCGAATCCGCTGCCGCCAGCCCGCCCGCCCCGGCGGACGGCCCCGCGCGGGCGCTCGCCGAAGCACGCTGACACCTATTCGGTTTAGACTTGCGGCACGCCGCGCCCGGCAGAACACGATTCCGCCGCGGCCGGCACGCCGCCGCGCAGCGCACGCATGGCGGTATTTCAAGATTCTTACGGAGTCCCCATGCTTTCACGACGCTATCTGGCGATGTGGTTTGCGGTCCTGCTGCTCGTCGCTGCGGCCGCGCTCGCCTCGATCCACGCGCTTTCCTGGTTCTGGGTCATCATTCCCTTCGCCCTCGTCGCGCTCGGCCTGTACGACCTGAGGCAGGACCGCCACGCGATCCTGCGCAACTACCCGCTCTGGGGCCACTTCCGCTTCCTGTTCGAATTCATCCGACCTGAAATCCGCCAGTATTTCGTCGAGGACGACACCGACGAGAAGCCGTTCTCGCGCGCGCAGCGCAGCCTCGTCTACCAGCGCGCGAAAAATGTCGCCGACAATCGCCCGTACGGCACCGAGCTGAACGTGAAGGCCGTCGCGCACGAATGGATCAGCCACTCGCTCGCGCCGACGAAACTGCCGAACCACGATTTCCGCGTCCGCGTCGGCGCGAATCGCGCGCAGCCGTACGACATTTCGATCTTCAATATCTCGGCGATGAGCTTCGGCTCGCTGTCCGCGAACGCGATCCGCTCGCTGAACCTCGGCGCGAAGAAAGGCGGGTTCGCGCACGACACGGGCGAAGGCTCGCTGTCGAAGTACCACCGCGAAAACGGTGGCGACATCATCTGGGAAATCGCGTCCGGCTACTTCGGCTGCCGCAATGACGACGGCACATTCAACCCCGACAGGTTCGCGAAGCAGGCCGCCGATCCGCAGGTCAAGATGATCGAGGTGAAGCTGTCGCAGGGCGCGAAGCCCGGCCACGGCGGCGTGCTGCCGGCCGCGAAGATCACGCCGGAAATCGCCGAGACGCGCGGCGTGCCGATGGGCAAGGACTGCATCTCGCCCGCGACGCACTCGGAGTTCTCCACGCCGCGCGGGCTGCTCGAATTCGTCGAACGGCTGCGCACGCTGTCGGGCGGCAAGCCGACCGGCTTCAAGCTGTGCGTCGGCCATCCGTGGGAATTCTTCGGGATCGCGAAGGCGATGCTCGAGACCGGCATCGTGCCGGACTTCATCGTCGTCGACGGCGCGGAAGGCGGCACGGGCGCGGCGCCGCTCGAATTCACCGACCACGTCGGCGTGCCGCTGCAGGAAGGATTGCTGCTCGTGCACAACACGCTCGTGGGGATCGGCGTGCGCGATCGCGTGAAGATCGGCGCGAGCGGCAAGATCATCAGTGCGTTCGACGTCGCCCGCACGCTCGCGATCGGCGCGGACTGGGTGAACTCGGCGCGCGGCTTCATGTTCGCGGTCGGCTGCATCCAGGCGCAGACCTGCCACACGGGCCGTTGCCCGACCGGCGTCGCGACGCAGGATCCGGTGCGCCAGCGCGCGCTCGTCGTGCCCGACAAGGCCGAGCGCGTATACAACTTCCACCGCAATACGCTGCACGCGCTGCAGGAGCTCGTGCAGGCAGCCGGCCTCGCGCATCCGTCGGAGCTGCGTGCGCATCACATCGTGCAGCGCATCGCGCCGCACGAGGTCCGGTTGATGTCGCAGTTGCTGAAGTACCTGAAGCCGGGCGCGCTGCTCGACGGCAACACGTGCGGCTTTACGCTGTACGACAAGTGGTGGCCGATTGCGCGCAGCGATTCGTTCACGCTCGGCGAGGCCGTGTACGCGTCGATCGAATGACGCGGGCGACCTCCCCCGCCACGGGGAGGCCCGGCAAAAAGAAAAGCGCCCCGCGGGGCGCTTTTCTTTTGTCTGCCGAATCCGTCAACGCGCGAATGCGTCGCGTGCGGCTCAGTTCTGCGGCAGCGTGTCGGCGAACGACGGCCGCTGCAGCAGCTTCGCGAAGTGCTTGTCAAGGTTCGGATGGCGATCGCGCCAATTGACCTCGGGCATCCGGAAGTCGAGATAGCCGAGCGCGCAGCCGAGCGCGATGTCCGCGAGCGAGTAATGATTACCGACGCACCACGTCTTGCCGCCGAGACCCTGCGACATCGCGACGAGACCGTCGTCGATCTTGCGCTGCTGGCGCGCGATCCAGCTCGCGCTGCGCTGCGCCTCGTCGCGCATCGTGTGTTCGAGACGAATCGCGACCGCCGCGTCGAGCACGCCGTCGCCCAGCGCTTCCCAGCAGCGCACCTCGACGCGCTCGCGGCCCGACGGCGGAATCAGCTTGCCGACCGGCGACAGCGTATCGACGTATTCGCAGATCACGCGGGAATCGAACACCGCGGCACCGTCTTCCATCACGAGGCACGGGACCTTGCCGAGCGGATTCGACGCATGAATATCCGTCTCCGGCGCCCACACGTTCTCGAGCTCCAGCTTGTAGTCGATCTTCTTTTCAGCCAGCACGATCCGCGCCTTGCGGACGTACGGGCTGCTGAGCGAACCGATTAATTTCATCATCTGCCTTTTTAAGGGAACCGCCGAGAGTATACGTTGTCGCCGATCATAACCGGCCAGCGTCGCGCGACAGAAAATCGCCCGAACGGCCTGTGGATGGTTTGCAACAACCGCCGCGCGGCCCTTCCAGGGCCGCTTCCCGCCCCCTCTCTCACGCACGGCGTCCCGCGGCGCTACAATCGCACGAATGAACGCGCCCCTCGATACCGCCATCGCCGTCGACGTCTACCGCCAGCGCCGTGAACGCGTGCTTGCCGCACTGCGTGCCGCCGGCGGCGGCGTCGCCATCGTCCCCACCGCGCCCGAAGTGCCGCGCAACCGCGATACGGACTATCCGTACCGGTTCGACAGCTACTTCCACTACCTGACGGGCTTCAGCGAGCCGGATGCCGTCCTCGTGCTGAACGCGGCCGCGCCGCACGGCGCGCCGGAGTCGATCCTGTTCTGCCGCGGCAAGAATGCCGACCGGGAAATCTGGGAAGGCTTCCATTACGGGCCCGAAGCCGCGCGCGACGCGTTCGGCTTCGACGCGGCGTTCGCGGTCGACGTGATCGACACCGAGATGCCGCGCCTGCTCGCCGACGCGGGCACCGTGCACTACCGCTTCGGCGCATCGGCCGACTTCGACCGGCAGCTCGCGGGCTGGATCGACGCGGTGCGCACGCTGGCGCGCACGGGCGTCGCCGCGCCGGACGCGATGCTCGACCTCACGCCGCTGCTCGACGACATGCGGCTCGTGAAGGACGAGCACGAGCTCGCGATCATGATGCGCGCCGCGCACATCTCCGCGCTCGCGCACCGCCGTGCGATGCAGGCGTGCCGCCCCGGCATCCGCGAATACGAACTCGAGGCCGAGCTGCTGTACGTATTCCGCAAGCATGGCGCGCAGTCGCCCGCGTACGGCTCGATCGTCGCGGCCGGCGCGAACGCGTGCGTGCTGCACTACCCGGCCGGCAATGCGGTCGCGAAAGATGGCGACCTGATCCTGATCGACGCCGCGTGCGAACTCGACGGCTACGCGTCGGACATCACGCGCACGTTCCCGGCCAACGGGCGCTTCTCGCCTGCACAACGCACGCTGTACGACATCGTGCTCGCCGCGCAGCAGGCCGCGATCGACGCGACCCGCGCCGGCGTGCCGTTCGAGGCGCCGCACGACGCCGCCGTGCGCGTACTCGCGCAGGGGCTGCTCGACACCGGCATCATCCCGAAAACGCGCTTCTCGAACGTCGACGACGTGATCGCCGAGCGCGCGTACGCGCGCTTCTACATGCACCGCACCGGCCACTGGATCGGCATGGACGTGCACGATTGCGGCGACTACCGCGAGCGGCTCGCCGAGCGTGACGCCAACGGCGCGCTGCCTTGGCGCACGCTGAAAACCGGCATGACGCTGACGATCGAACCGGGCCTGTACGTGCGCGCCGCCGACGACGTGCCGCCCGAGTACTGGAACATCGGCATCCGCATCGAGGACGACGCGATCGTTCGCGAGCACGGCTGCGAGCTGATCACGCGCGGCGTGCCCGTCGCGGCGGACGAGATCGAAGCGCTGATGCGCGCGGGCGCATGACCGGCTATCGCCGACCGTTACCTCCGTTTCACGAATCAAGATGACGACCGCATCCTCCCCGGCCACGCCGGCCTATGACCTCGCCATCGTCGGCGCGGGCCCCGTCGGGCTCGCGCTCGCCGGCTGGCTCGCGCGCCGCAGCGCGACGCAGCACGCATCGATCGCCCTGATCGATGCACGTGAACCGGCCGCGAGCGCGAACGATCCGCGTGCGATCGCCGTGTCGCACGGCAGCCGCGTGCTGCTCGACACCCTCGCGTGGCCCGCCGACGCGACGCCGATCGAACACATCCACGTCTCGCAGCGCGGCCATTTCGGCCGCACGCTGATCGACCGCGACGAGCACGACCTCGCCGCGCTCGGCTATGTCGTGCGCTACGGCTCGCTCATGCAGGCGCTCGCGGGCGCCGTGCGCGGCACGCGCGTCGACTGGCTCACGTCGACCACCGCGCGCGCGCCGCAACAGGACGCCGACGGCGTCACGCTGACGCTCGACGGCCCGCAAGGCGAGCGCACGCTGCGCGCACGCATCGCCATCAACGCCGAAGGCGGGCTGTTCCACGAACAGCAGGCCGATACGGCCAAGCATCGCCGCGACTACGGGCAGACCGCGCTCGTCGGCACGGTCACCGTATCGGCGCCGCGCCCGAACGTCGCGTGGGAACGCTTCACGCACGAAGGCCCGCTCGCGCTGCTGCCGCTCGGCGGGCCGCGCCAGGCCGAGTACGCGCTCGTCTGGTGCTGCGCGCCCGGCGAAGCCGCGCGCCGTGCCGCGCTGCCCGACGACGTATTTCTGCGCGAGCTCGGCGCCGCGTTCGGCGAACGCATGGGCGCGTTCGTCGCGATCGCGGGCCGCGCGTCGTTCCCGCTCGGCCTGAACGCCGCGCAGACGCTCGTCAACGGCCGCGTCGCGATCGTCGGCAATGCCGCCCAAACCCTGCACCCCGTCGCCGGCCAGGGGCTCAACCTCGGGCTGCGCGATGCGCATACGCTCGTCGATACGCTGTCCGCGCAAGGCTTCGAAGCCACCGCGCTCGCCACCTTCAACGCGCGACGCGCACTCGACCGGCGCTTCACGATCGGCGCGACCGACACGCTGGCTCGCCTGTTCACGATCGACTCGGGCCCGCTCCCGCTGCTGCGCGGCGCCGCGCTCACCGCGCTCGAGTTCGTGCCGCCGCTCAAGAAGGCGATCGCGCGCCAGATGATGTTCGGCCAGCGCAACTGACGCGCGGCGCGCACAGTCGCGCCACTCAAACCGGGTCAAATCGGCGGGGCATGGGAATACGGTAAAATGCGCGTTTCCGTCTGCCTCTTCCCTGCCCGCGCCCGCCGCAGGCGGTGCCATTGCGATGCCCGTTATCGGCCCTCACGTATTGCGTAACAACCTGTTCGTCGCCCCGATGGCCGGCGTCACGGATCGTCCGTTCCGCCAGCTCTGCAAGCGGCTGGGAGCCGGTTACGCCGTGTCCGAGATGGTCGCGTCCAATGCGCAGCTGTGGAAAAGCGCGAAGACGATGCGGCGCGCGAACCACGAAGGCGAGGTCGAGCCGATTGCGGTCCAGATCGCCGGCGCCGATCCCGCGATGATGGCCGAAGCGGCCCGCTACAACGTCGACAACGGCGCGCAGATCATCGACATCAACATGGGCTGCCCGGCGAAGAAGGTCTGCAACGTCGCGGCCGGCTCCGCGCTGCTGCAGAACGAGCCGCTCGTGCAGCGCATCGTCGAGGCCGTCGTCGCGGCGGTCGGCACGGGGCCCGATGCGGTGCCCGTCACGCTGAAGATCCGCACGGGCTGGGATCGCGAGCACAAGAACGCGATCACGGTCGCGCGCCTGGCCGAAGCCGCCGGCATCTCGATGCTCACCGTGCACGGCCGCACGCGCGCCGACCTGTACCGCGGCGACGCCGAATACGAAACCATCGCGGCCGTGAAGGCGGCGGTGCGGATTCCGGTGGTCGCGAACGGCGACATCACGTCGCCCGCGAAGGCGAAGGCCGTGCTCGACGCAACCGGCGCCGACGCACTGATGATCGGTCGTGCCGCGCAAGGTCGGCCATGGCTGTTCCGCGAAATCGACCATTTCCTGCAAACCGGCGAGCTGCTGCCCCCGCCGCGGATCGACGAGATCCAGCACGTGATGAACGAACACCTGGAAGACCACTACGCTTTCTATGGTGAATTCACGGGAGTCCGTACTGCGCGCAAGCACATCGGCTGGTACACTCGCGGCCTTTCCGGTGCCAACGGGTTCCGGCACAGGATGAACACGCTCGATTCCACCCGCGAGCAGCTCGCCGCCGTCAATGCCTTCTTCGAGGCGCAAAAGGCGCTGTCGGACCACCTCGTCTACGTCGATGACGAAGAGGAAAACGGCCAGGGCGAGTCGGACGACCATAACCAGTTAGCAGCATGAGCAAGCACAACATCGAACAATGTGTCCGCGAGAGCCTGGACGTGTATTTCCGGGATCTAGACGGCTCCAATCCGCACGACGTCTATGAAATGGTGATGTCCTGCGTCGAAAAGCCGATGCTCGAGGTCGTGCTCGTACAGGCAGGCGGCAACCAGTCGCTCGCCGCCGAGTACCTCGGCATCAATCGCAATACGCTGCGCAAGAAACTGCAGCAGCACGGCCTGCTGTAGGCGGCCGTCCCGTCCCCATTTCCCTGGCTATTGGTGGTTCCATCATGATCAAGCAAGCGCTCATTTCCGTTTCCGACAAGACCGGCATCGTCGACTTCGCGAAGTCGCTGTCCGACCTCGGCGTCAAGCTGCTGTCGACGGGCGGCACCGCGAAACTGCTCGCCGACGCGGGCCTGCCCGTTACCGAAGTGGCTGATTACACGGGCTTCCCGGAAATGCTCGATGGGCGCGTGAAGACGCTCCACCCGAAGGTGCACGGCGGCATCCTGGCTCGCCGCGACCTGCCCGAGCACATGCAGGCGCTGGAACAGCACGGCATCCCGACGATCGACCTGCTCGTCGTGAACCTGTACCCGTTCGTCGCGACGATCGCGAAGGACGACTGCACGCTCGCCGACGCGATCGAGAACATCGACATCGGCGGCCCGACGATGCTGCGCTCGGCCGCGAAGAACCACCGCGACGTGACGGTCGTCGTCGATCCGGCCGATTACGCGGTCGTGCTCGATGAAATGAAGGCGAACGGCAATGCGGTCGGCTATGCGACCAACTTCCGCCTCGCGACGAAGGTGTTCGCGCACACCGCGCAATACGACGGCGCGATCACGAACTACCTGACGAGCCTGACCGACGAGCTGAAGCACGCATCGCGCAGCGCGTACCCGGCGACGCTGAACATGGCGTTCGACAAGGTGCAGGACCTGCGCTACGGCGAGAACCCGCACCAGAGCGCCGCGTTCTACCGCGACCTCGCGACGCCGGCCGGCGCGCTGGCGAACTACCGCCAGCTGCAGGGCAAGGAACTGTCGTACAACAACATCGCCGATTCGGACGCGGCGTGGGAATGCGTGAAGACGTTCGACGCGCCGGCCTGCGTGATCATCAAGCATGCGAACCCGTGCGGCGTCGCGGTCGGCAACGATTCGGCCGACGCGTACGCGAAGGCGTTCCAGACCGATCCCACGTCGGCCTTCGGCGGCATCATCGCGTTCAACCGCGAAGTCGACGAAGCGGCCGCGCAAGCGGTTGCGAAGCAGTTCGTCGAAGTGCTGATCGCTCCGTCGTTCTCCGACGCCGCGAAGCAGGTGTTCGCCGCGAAGCAGAACGTGCGCCTGCTCGAAATCGCGCTGGGCGACGGCCATAACGCGTTCGACCTGAAGCGCGTGGGCGGCGGCCTGCTCGTGCAGTCGCTCGACTCGAAGAACGTGCAGCCGCACGAGCTGCGCGTCGTCACGAAGCGCCACCCGACGCCGAAGGAAATGGACGACCTGCTGTTCGCCTGGCGTGTCGCGAAGTACGTGAAGTCGAACGCGATCGTGTTCTGCGGCAACGGCATGACGCTCGGCGTCGGCGCAGGCCAGATGAGCCGTGTCGATTCCGCGCGCATCGCGAGCATCAAGGCGCAGAACGCGGGCCTGACGCTGGCCGGTTCGGCTGTGGCATCGGATGCGTTCTTCCCGTTCCGCGACGGCCTCGACGTCGTCGTGGCGGCCGGCGCGACCTGCGTGATCCAGCCGGGCGGCTCGATGCGCGATGACGAAGTGATCGCGGCAGCCGACGAGCACAACATCGCGATGATCCTGACGGGCGTGCGCCACTTCCGTCACTGATCGCGCGCGGCCCGCGCGGCCGCTGCACGACAACCCGGCGGCGCTGCACCCGCCGGGTTTTTTATTGCGCCGCGCCCTCGTACGCGGCCGTGCGGCCAGCGCACCGCACCATTCGTTGTAGTATCGCTGCATCAGGCTTTTCTCCCTACCCATGCGAATTCTCGGCATCGACCCCGGCCTGCGCGTCACCGGCTTCGGCGTCATCGACGTCAGCGGCCACCGGCTCGCGTATGTTGCGAGCGGCGTGATCCGCACGCCGACCGCCGACCTGGCCACCCGCCTCGGCACGATCTTCCAGGGCGTATCGACCATCGTGCGCGAGCATGCCCCCGACCAGGCCGCGATCGAAAAAGTGTTCGTCAACGTGAACCCGCAGTCGACGCTGCTGCTCGGCCAGGCGCGTGGCGCCGCGATCTGCGGCCTCGTCGCGGGCGGCCTGCCCGTGGCCGAATACACGGCGCTGCAGCTCAAGCAGGCGGTGGTCGGCTACGGCCGCGCGACCAAGACTCAGATGCAGGAAATGGTCACGCGGCTGCTCAACCTCTCCGGACAACCGGGCTCCGACGCGGCCGATGCGCTCGGCATGGCGATCTGCCACGCGCACGGCGGCGACACGCTCAGCGCGCTCGGCGGCCTCGCGCCCGCGCTCGCGAAGAAGGGGCTGCGCGTGCGGCGCGGGCGGTTGGTCGGCTGACACCGGCGCGCCCTCACGCGGCACGCCGGATCGGCCGCCGCGCCAGCGCGCGACGCACTTGCGACGCGCATCGCCCCGGCCCGATGGCCGATCCCGTCGGCATGGCGCCGCGCGTGCGCTACACTCGCGCTTTCTTCCTCGTATCCCGCCATCCATGATCGGTCGCATCGCCGGCATCCTGCTCGAAAAGAACCCGCCTCACCTGCTCGTCGACTGCAACGGCGTCGGCTACGAAATCGACGTGCCGATGAGCACCTTCTACAACCTGCCGCAAACGGGCGAGCGCGTCGTGCTGCTCACGCAGCAGATCGTCCGCGAGGACGCGCATCTGCTGTATGGCTTCCTCACGCCGCAGGAGCGCACGACCTTCCGCGAGCTGCTGAAGATCACCGGCATCGGCGCGCGCATGGCGCTCGCCGTGCTGTCCGGCATGAGCGTGCAGGAACTCGCGCAGGCCGTGACGATGCAGGACGCCGCGCGCCTCACGCGCGTGCCCGGCATCGGCAAGAAGACGGCCGAGCGCCTGCTGCTCGAACTGAAGGGCAAGCTCGGCGCCGATCTCGGCGCGCTCGCCGGCGCCGCATCGCAGTCCGACCACGCGACCGACATCCTCAACGCGCTGCTTGCGCTCGGCTATTCCGAAAAGGAAGGCCTTGCCGCGATCAAGAACGTGCCGGCGGGTACCGGCGTATCCGAAGGCATCAAGCTCGCATTGAAGGCGCTGTCGAAGGTGTAACGCCCGCTTGACGCGCCGCCAACCGGTGCGTTGAAGCCAGTGTCGCGCGGCCGCGCGGCGCTCGCCAGTCGGCCGTTCGGCCAGGTAGGCGGGACAGCGGCGCGCGGTACAATGGCCGCATGATTGAAACCGACAAACTCGCCACCGAGCAGCGGATCATCGCCGCCTCACCCGCCTCGTCGCACGAGGAGGTGTTCGAACGTGCGCTGCGGCCGCGCCAGCTCGACGACTACGTCGGCCAGGAAAAGGTGCGCGGCCAGCTCGAGATCTTCATCGAAGCCGCCAAGCGCCGCTCCGAGCCGCTCGACCACGTGCTGCTGTTCGGGCCGCCGGGCCTCGGCAAGACGACGCTCGCACACATCATCGCGCGGGAGATGGGCGTGAACCTGCGCCAGACGTCGGGCCCCGTGCTCGAGCGCGCGGGCGACCTCGCGGCGCTGCTGACGAACCTCGAAGCGAACGACGTGCTGTTCATCGACGAGATCCACCGGCTGTCGCCGGTCGTCGAGGAAATCCTGTATCCGGCACTCGAGGATTACCAGATCGACATCATGATCGGCGAAGGCCCGGCCGCGCGCAGCGTGAAGCTCGACCTGCAGCCGTTCACGCTGGTCGGCGCCACCACCCGCGCCGGGATGCTGACCAACCCGCTGCGCGATCGTTTCGGAATCGTCGCGCGCCTCGAGTTCTACGACGCCGACCAGCTGTCGCGCATCGTGCGGCGCTCGGCGTCGCTGCTGAACGCGCAGATCGATCCGAACGGCGCGCTCGAAATCGCGAAGCGCTCGCGCGGCACGCCGCGGATCGCGAACCGGCTGCTGCGCCGCGTGCGCGATTTCGCGGAAGTAAAAGCCGACGGCCAGATCACCTCGGCCGTCGCCGATGCCGCGCTCGCGATGCTCGACGTCGATCCGGTCGGCTTCGACCTGATGGACCGCAAGCTGCTCGAGGCGATCCTGTACAAGTTCGACGGCGGCCCGGTCGGTATCGACAACCTCGCGGCGGCGATCGGCGAAGAGCGCGACACGATCGAGGACGTCCTCGAACCGTACCTGATCCAGCAGGGCTTCCTGCAGCGCACGCCGCGCGGTCGCGTCGCGACGCTGCTCACGTATCGCCACTTCGGGCTTTCCGTACCCGACACCGGCCGCACCGAACGCGGCGAGTGGGATACCCCCGACGGGAAGTAACCCGTCGCCCGAGCCGCACCCGCCATGACGACACCGCCCAGCTCCCACCCTGCCGCACCCGCGCCGGGCCCGCGCTGGGCCGAGCCGATCCGCAAGCGGCTCGTGGCCGGCGTCACGCACCTGACAGCGGGCGGCGGCGGCCCGTCACTCGACCTCTCTTCGCCGCCGGGAGACCCGGGGCTGTTCGGCCCCGATGCCGTCTGCTGGCGCGTGCATGCCGACTTCACGTCGATGATGACGGGCGGCATCGCCGCGCTGCTGTTGCAGGCGCTCCACCCGCTCGCCCTCGCGGGCGTCTGGGATCACTCGTCGTTCCGCACCGACATCCTCGGCCGCCTGCGGCGCACCGCCACGTTCATCACGGGGACGACGTTCGGCAGTCGCGCGGACGCACTCGCGCTGATCGAGCGCGTGAAATCGATCCACGCGCACATATCGGGTACCGCGCCGGACGGTCGGCCATACCGCGCGGACGATCCGGCGCTGCTGACCTGGGTGCATGTCGCGGAAGTGTCGAGTTTCCTCGCCGCGCATCTGCGCTACGTGAATCCGGCGCTGCCGGGCGAGTTGCAGGACCGCTACTACGCCGAAACGGCATTGATCGCCGAATTGCTCGGCGCACATGAGGTGCCCCGTTCGCGTGCCGAGGTGGCCGCCTATCTCGCGCGCATGCAGCCCGCGCTCGAGGCCGGGCCGCGCACGTTCGACGTGATGTCCATCCTGCTGAACGTGCCGGTCGCGAAGCCCGCGCTGCGGCCGGCCGCGTCGCTGGTGATGCATGCGGGAATCGACCTGCTGCCGCCGTGGGCGCAGCGCATGCTCGGCGTATCGGCGTTCGCACCGCTGCGACGCGCGGTGGTCCGGCCCGGCATACGCGTCGTCGCACCCGTGCTCCGCTGGGCGCTCGTGAACGGCGCGTCAAAACGTGCGCGCCGCCGCGCCACTGCGACACCGCCCGACGGCACTCCGCCAGCCTGACGATCCGCTTCCTCTTATTATTTCAATTTACTGTCAAATACCTGTGACAAGCTGACGGGCTTGCACCCGCGCACGGTCGCACGTGCCGTACGTCACGCCTGCCCGTGACCCGCGCGGTGTCCCGCCAACCCGACCGACACCCGATGCCAGCGATGCCACGCCTGCCGATCCGTTTCGCCCTTGCCGCCAGCCTGTTCACCGTCTTCGCCCTCGCCGCCTGCGGAGGCGACGATGTCGCCGCCGTCGCGCGTTCGGACGCACAAACGCCTTCTGTCGGCACCCCGACCACGCCGGCCCCCACGCCGCCCGCCACCGTCACGCCGCAACCGGGCAAGTGGAAGGCCGCTCGCGCGGGCGACCTGATCGACGTGACGCTCGGCGACCTCCACCCGACGCAGGGCGCAATCGGCTACGACCAGATTTACTACAAGCTCGGCCGCTACGAACTGCAACCCGACAAGAAATTCGACGACTTCTGCGCGGACGAAGGTCTCGGCGGCGTCGCTTCGGGCGGCTACACGGCCAGGTCGACGCTGCGCGAGCCCGCGAGCTACACGTGCGCGACGACCGACGCGAACGCCCGCGACCGCTCGGTGCTGAACCCGGTCGTGATCGGCCCGAACGGCGATGCGCTGTACTTGACCGACGGCCACCACGGCCTGTCGACCTACTACGAGACGCCCGACGGCGGCCCGACGCTGCACGTGCACGTCGTCGTCAAGGACAACCTCAGCGACTACTCGGGCGATGCGTTCTGGCAGCAGATGCAGAGCCGAGGCTATCTGCGCCTCAAGAACGGCGACGGCAACGCGATCACGACCGCGCAACTGCCGACCGGGCTCGGCCTGAAGCTCGGGATGACGAACGACCGCTACCGCTCGCTCGTCTATTTCACGCGCGACATCGGTTACAGCAAGCCCGCACAAGCCACCGACTACCTCGAGTTCTACTGGGCCGACTGGCTGCGCGCGCAACCGGGCACGTTCGCGCTCGCCGGCTATGACCTGACGCGCGCCGGCACGACCGACCCGGATCCGGCGAAGGCCGACACGGGCTACCTGAACGCGGTCTGGAATGCGTCGACGCGCATGGTCGCGGCCACGGACCCGGTGATCGATGGCAAGACGGGCGCCGACCTCGGGCGCGCGGACGCGATCAACGGCGGGAAGAAGTACAACAAGGGAGAATTCGACAAGCTGCGCCAGCCGATCACGGCGGACAAGCCCGGCAAGATCGCGTACGCGCTCGACTACAAGACGCGCCACGCACTGCCGCAATAAGCCGCCAGCGCCGCGCAGGAAGAAAGCCCCGGCCGGCGACGCCGGACGGGGCTGCGGGCTCAGAGTACCTTGCGATACCCGTCGTCGTCGCTTGCGGCGTCCAGGTGCGACACGTCGGCCCACTGCACGATCTGCGCGCGGCCATCGACGTAATCGACGACGTTGATACTCGTATTGAGCAGCGGATAGTTGCGCGGTGCCGACAGTTCGATGCCGTTCGCAAACCGGTACACACTGTCGAGCACGCCGCCATGTGCGACGCACGCGATCCGGCCGCCCGGATGCTCGGCCACGATCGGTTCGAGCGCATGCAGCACGCGGTGGTAGAACTCGCGCTGCGACTCGCCGCCTTCCGGCGCAAAGCCGGGGTCGCGCGTCTGCCAGGCAGCGTAGGCGTCGGGGAACAACGTCTCGATCTCGGCGCTGTCGTGCCCCTGAAACTGGCCGTACGAACGTTCGCGCAGCCCTTCTCGCAGCCGCGGCGAAAGCCCGAGCGCGTCGGCGAAGGGCTGCGCGGTCTGCTGCGCGCGCATCAGGTCGCTCGAATAGATCGCGTCGAGCCGTGCGCCGTCACGCGCCTCACGCGCGAGCCTCACGGCAAGCCGCTGCGCCTGCTCGAGGCCCGTTTCGGCCAGCGGGATGTCGATATGACCCTGGATACGCTTGATGCGATTCCAGGCCGTCTCGCCATGGCGGATGAAAAGAATCTGCGTGGTGGCCATCGCGGCGCGTCTCCGGGGAAGAATCAGGGCCGCACTTGCAGCCAGAATGTCACGGGGCCGTCGTTGACGAGCGACACCTGCATGTCGGCGCCGAACTCGCCCGTCTCGACGACCGGATGGCGCGCACGCGCGGCCGCGACGAAATAGTCGAACAGCCGCGCGCCTTCGTCGGGCGGCGCGGCCGGCGTGAAGCTCGGACGCAGCCCGCTGTTGGTATCGGCCGCCAGCGTGAACTGCGACACGAGCAGCAGGCCGCCTGCGCGGCCCTCGCCATCGATATTCGACACCGGCAGGTTCATCTTGCCGGCGGCGTCGCTGAACACGCGATAGCCGAGCATCTTCGCGAGCAGCTTGTCGGCCGCTGCGTCGGTGTCGCCACGCTCCGCGCAAACCAGCGCGAGCAGGCCCGCGCCGATCTCGCCGGTCGTGCGCTCGCCGACGCGCACGTCGGCGCGCTTCACGCGCTGGATCAGCGCGATCATGCGGTCAGCGTGACGCGTGCGAAGCGGCGCTTGCCGACCTGTACGACGAACTCGCCGGCTTCGACCTTCAGGCCCTTGTCCGACACGGTCGCGCCATCGATCTTCACGCCACCCTGCTCGATGTTGCGCAGTGCCTCGCTCGTCGACGGCACGAGGCCGGCCTGCTTCAGCAGCTGGCCGATCGCCAGCGGCGCGCCCGCGAGCGTGACCGACGGAATGTCGTCCGGTACGCCGCCCTTCGCGCGGTGGTTGAAGTCCTCGAGCGCACGCTCGGCGTCGGCCTGCGAGTGAAAGCGTGCGACGATTTCCTGCGCGAGCAGCACCTTGAAATCGCGCGGGTTGCGGCCGCCTTCGATCTCGCGCTTGAAGCCGGCGATCTCGTCCATCGGGCGGAACGACAGCAGCTCGAAGTAACGCCACATCAGCGTGTCCGAGATGCTCATCAGCTTGCCGAACATGTCGTTCGGATGCTCGCTGATGCCGACGTAGTTGCCCTTCGACTTCGACATCTTCTCGACGCCGTCGAGGCCTTCGAGCAGCGGCATCGTGAGAATGCACTGCTGTTCCTGGCCGTACTGCTTCTGCAGCTCGCGGCCGACCAGCAGGTTGAACTTCTGGTCGGTGCCGCCGAGCTCGAGATCGGCGTTCAGCGCGACCGAGTCGTAGCCCTGCATCAGCGGGTACAGGAATTCGTGGATCGAGATCGGCACGCCGCCCTGGAAGCGCTTCGTGAAATCCTCGCGCTCGAGGATCCGCGCGACCGTGTAGCGCGACGCGAGCTTGATCATCCCGTCCGCGCCGAGCGGCATCGACCATTCGCTGTTGTAGCGGATTTCCGTCTTGTCGCGGTCGAGCACGAGCGCGGCCTGCTCGAAGTAGGTCTTCGCGTTCGATTCGATCTGCTCGCGCGTGAGCGGCGGGCGCGTCGCGTTGCGGCCCGACGGGTCGCCGATCAGCGACGTGAAATCGCCGATCAGGAAGATCACCGTGTGGCCGAGGTCCTGCAGCTGACGCATCTTGTTCAGCACGACCGTATGGCCGATGTGGATGTCAGGCGCGGTCGGGTCGAGGCCGAGCTTGATGCGAAGCGGCGTGCCCGTCGCCGCGCTGCGCGCGAGCTTCTGCGCGAACTCTTCCTCGACCAGCAGTTCGTCGACGCCGCGCTTCGTGACGGCGAGCGCATGCCGGACTTCGTCGGTGATCGGGAAAACGGGCTTGGAACTGGGTTCGGTGCTCATCGGTGCCAGGAAGAATGTCGCAAAGACAGGGATTTTCCCATAACTTGCGCGCCCATCGCTTAACGGCGCGTCACGTTGCGCGGATAATCGGGCGCAAGGCGCGCGGCACCGGCCCGCGCCGCACGATCCAGGAGAACCCAACGTGCCGCAACGACAGCCGCAACACGCCCATCCGGCCGACGGCATCTACTTCGGGCTGATGTCGGGAACCAGCATGGACGGCGTCGATGGCGTCGCCGTCCGTTTCGAGGCCGGCAAGGCGCCGAACGTGCTCGCGGAAGCGTTCGTCGGCTTCGCGCAATCGCTGCGCGACGCGCTGTTCGCACTGCAGCAGCCCGGCGATGACGAAATCGACCGCGAGTCGCTCGCGGCGAACGCGCTGGTCACGCGCTATGCGGTGTGCTGCCACGAATTGCAGCGCAAGGCCGGCCTGTCGCGCGACGAGATCCGCGCGATCGGCGTGCACGGCCAGACCGTGCGTCATCGCCCCGAGCGCGGCTATACACGCCAGATCAACAACCCGGCACTGCTCGCCGAGCTGACCCAGGTCGACGTGATCGCCGATTTCCGCAGCCGCGACGTCGCGGCAGGCGGCCATGGCGCGCCGCTCGCGCCGGCCTTCCATGCCACGGTGTTCGGCGCGCCGGGCGAGGCGCGCGTCGTCTGCAATCTCGGCGGGATCAGCAACATCACGATCCTGCCCGGCGAAGGCGGCGACGTGCGCGGCTTCGACTGCGGCCCCGCGAATGCGCTGCTCGACGAATGGGCGACCCGCCATCTCGGCAAGCCATACGACGACGGCGGCAAGTTCGCCGCGCGCGGCACCGTCCATGCGCCGCTGCTCGACGCGCTGCTCGACGAGCCGTATTTCGCCGCACCACCGCCGAAAAGCACCGGGCGCGACCTGTTCAATCCCGCATGGCTCGACGCGAAGCTCGCCGCGTTCGCACAGCTCGCGCCAGAGGACGTGCAGGCGACCCTCACCGCGCTCACCGCCGTGTCGGTCGTACGCGAGATCGCGCAGCACGCGGCGGGCTGCAAGGCCGTGTTCGTATGCGGCGGCGGCGCACGCAATCCGGTGCTGCTCGACGCGCTTCGGCATGCGCTGGACGCGGCCGGCGTGCCGGCCACGGTCGATACGACGGACGCACTCGGCGTGCCGCCGCAGCAGGTCGAAGCGCTCGCATTCGCGTGGCTCGCGTACCGCTTCGCCGCACGCCAGCCCGGCAATCTCGCGACGGTCACCGGGGCGGCCGGCAACCGCGTGCTCGGCGCGCTCTATCCGCGCTGACGCGACGCCTGCCGCACGGCGGGCGCCGCATCGCCATTGCGCGCGGGCATTAAAAAACGGGGCATGAAGCCCCGTTTTTCATTCCGGCGAACCGGCGCGGAATTGCCGTGCGCTCAGACCGAGAACGACGAGCCGCACCCGCAGGTGGTGCTCGCGTTCGGGTTCTTGATCACGAACTGGGCGCCGTTGAGGTCATCCTTGTAGTCGATCTCGGCGCCGACCAGGTACTGGTAGCTCATCGAGTCGATCAGGAGCTGGACGCCGTTCTTGTTCATCACGGTGTCGTCCTCGTTGACTTCCTCGTCGAACGTGAAGCCATACTGGAAGCCGGAGCAGCCGCCGCCCTGCACGAACACGCGCAGCTTCAGGTCGGGATTGCCCTCTTCGTCGATCAGTTGCTTGACCTTGTCGGCCGCGGCGTCGGTGAAGACGAACGGAACCGGCATTTCGGCCGTCGTTGCTGCGGATTCGGTAACAGCGTTCATTGCGAACTCTCCAAAAAGCTTTAGCCGCTATTGTAGGGCCGATCAGAAGATCGTGCTGATGTCCATGAAATCAATAGGTTCTTGTCGATTTCATCAAACGCGCCCGCGCGGGCCGCGGCGGCACGCGCCTGGAAACGGACATAAAAAAACCGCCAACGCGAACGCTGGCGGTTTTTCCGGCGGACGCCGCCCGGGAGCGGCGAGGCCATGAAGCGGAATTAACGCTTCGAGAACTGCTTGGCGCGGCGTGCCTTGCGCAGACCGACCTTCTTACGCTCGACTTCACGTGCATCGCGCGTGACGAAGCCTGCGTTCGACAGCGACGGCTTCAGCGTCGCATCGTAGTCGATCAGCGCACGGGTGATGCCGTGGCGCACTGCACCTGCCTGACCCGTTTCGCCGCCGCCGTTGACGTTGACCTTGATGTCGAACGTCTGGCCGTGGTTCGTGAGTTCCAGCGGTTGACGCACGATCATCAGCGACGTTTCGCGCGAGAAGTAGTCAGCGATGGGCTTGCCGTTGACGATGATGTCGCCCTTGCCAGCCTTGATGAAGACACGTGCGACTGCGCTCTTGCGGCGGCCCGTACCGTAGTTCCAGTTACCGATCATGTGGGCTCCCCTTAGATCTCGAGCGCTTTCGGCTGTTGAGCCGAGTGCGGATGCGTCGCTTCAGCGTAGACCTTCAGCTTCTTGATCATTGCGTAGCCGAGCGGGCCCTTCGGCAGCATGCCCTTGACCGCTTTCTCGAGCGCGCGGCCCGGGAAGCGTTCTTGCATCTTGCCGAACGTCGTTTCATAGATACCGCCCGGGTAACCCGAGTGACGGTAGTACTTCTTGTCCAGAGTCTTGTTGCCCGTGACCTTCAACTTGCTTGCGTTGATGATGATGATGAAATCACCAGTGTCGACGTGCGGGGTGAACTCAGGCTTGTGCTTGCCGCGCAGACGGCGTGCCACTTCGCTGGCAACACGGCCGAGAACCTTATCCGTCGCGTCAATCACGTACCATTCGCGCGTCACCTCATGGGCTTTTGCGGAAAACGTCTTCATGATCGATCCAAAAAAATTGCTTTGCCCGATGTGTTCTTCCTGCTTGTCTGTGTGCGCTTCGAGGCGCGGTGCAGGCTCTCCCTGTTCTTTTTCCGTGGGCATGAATGCGGAAAAGCCCTGAATTATAAAGGAAATACGGCAACGCGGTCAAAGGGAATCCGCTTCCCGTGCCCAAGGCGGCCGAAATGGGCCAAAATCCGTTCGTGCCCCGACAAGCCAGGCGAACCGAGCGCCCGGGGAGGCACCCATCGAAGCGCGGCGCATGACCCGCCCGCGCCAGACCGGCCGAATACGGAAAACAACAAACAAGCATGATGAATCAACGACTTACGCCCTTCCTTGCGGCCGCGCTGCTGGCCGCCGCGGCGCCTGCTGCCGCCGCCGCCCGCGCCGACTGCGAAGCCAAGCTCGACACACTCGATACGCGCATTGCCGAAGCCCGCGCCGCCCATGCCGAGGATCGCGTCGCCCGCCTGCGCGCAGTGCGCGAACGCGTCCGCCACTTCTGCGCACGCGGGGGCCACGCGTCGGCCGTCCACGCGCCGGCACCTGACGTACGCTCGCCCGGCACGCCGTCCGGCACGACATCGCAGCCGGCTGCAAAGCAGCCCGTTTAACGATGCCGAGGCGCGCAAACCGCGCGCCGATGCTTGCATGGGACGAAAAAAAGCCCGAACGGATGGTTCGGGCTTAATCCACCATAGGAGGAGGGTGGAGGAGACATTCGGAGGTTGCCGCAGCGCGACAACCAATGAGGCTCATTATACGAACGCGCCGCCGACTCCACAAGAAAATTTGCATTACGAAATCAAATACCATAATGCGGAATTTCTCGCAGCGCGTTTGAAAAATGTGTTTTCCCTTTAAAATCAATCGCCTGGTTCCGGAAAGCTGGCTCAGGAATCGCCCTCTTCTAGAGCAAAACCCCTAAATGCGAGAGGGAATTGGCCGTCCGGCGCGCCACGCGCGAGGCGCCGGCATTGCGCGTCGTGCAGCGCATCAGCCGACCGTTGCGCAGCGGGCTACAATGCCGGATCGAACCCGAATCAGGCAACGCTGGAGTGCAAGCATGGAATGCAAAGTAAGCTGGATGGGCCAGGACGGCATGGCGTTTTCCGCCGAGACCGGCAGCGGCCACCTCGTTACGATGGATGGCGCGCCCGAAGGCGGCGGTCACAACCTGGCGCCGCGCCCGATGGAAATGGTGCTGCTCGGCACCGGCGGCTGCACGGCCTATGACGTCGTGCTGATCCTGAAGAAGAGCCGCCAGGAAGTCAGCGGCTGCTCGGTCACGCTGAAGGCCGAGCGCGCGAGTGAAGACCCGAAGGTGTTCACTAAGGTGCACTTCCACTTCACCGTCACCGGGCGCAACCTGAACCCGTCCACGGTCGAACGCGCGATCAACCTGTCGCACGACAAGTATTGCTCCGCGTCGATCATGATCGCGAAGACGGCGGAACTCACGCACTCGTTCGACATCGTCGCTGCCTGAACGCGCGGCGAGCGCGCATGAAAAAAGCCGGCGCTCCATGGGGAGACGCCGGCCCTCTTTCACATTCGAACGGCAAAGCAGGCCGATAAGCCGGATTCTGTGCACGCTGCGCGCCGAAGCACACAACGCGTGGCAGCCATTCCTCTAGGCGCGCCATTGCTGACGCGCTCAAGCTTCCTACCCGCAGACGAGACGGGGGCCCCGTCCTGCATCCGAAAATGCGCGCCTGCCTACTTGGAATTGCTCCGGGTGGAGGTTACCGTGCCGGCGAACGTCGCCGTCGCCGCGGTGCGCTCTTACCGCACCGTTTCACCCTTACCTGATCCCGGCTTGCGCCGGGCCATCGGCGGTTTGCTTTCTGTTGCCCTGTTCCGCGTGTCGCCACGGATGGCCGTTAGCCATCACCCTGCCCTGTGGAGTCCGGACTTTCCTCGCCCCCGCGCGCCCGAAGGCGGCGAGGCCGCGACTGCCTGGCCTGCTTTGCGACGCGCATTCTAGCACTGCGCGCCGCCGCCGGCAGCACGCGAGCGGCCGCCGCTGCAAAACACGGCCGGATCGTCGTAGAACGCAACCTCGGCATTCGCGTCGCACCCACCCGGCGCGCCGAGCCCCGGGAGCGATGCGAGCGCGCGGCCCGTCAGTGTGCGCGCCGCGAGTTCGGCCGCAACGCGCGGGTCGACACACGCGATGCGTTGCGCGTCGGACCACGAAAATGGTCGGCACTCACTTCGATGCCCCACGTGTGCGCGGCGGCGTGAAGGTCACGCCAGTTTCCAACCGATCGTCTCGCCGCCGCGCAGCGGCACGACGGGCGTATCGCCCGCGAAGATCTCGCGCGGCAGTTCCCATGCCTCGCGACGCAGCGTGACCGTCTCGGCGCTGCGCGGCAGCCCGTAGAAATCGGCACCGAAGAAGCTCGCGAAGCCTTCCAGCTTGTCGAGCGCGCCGGCGTGATCGAACGCTTCCGCATACAGTTCGAGCGCGTGCAGCGCCGTGTAGCAGCCCGCGCAGCCGCACGCGGCTTCCTTCGCGTCGCGCGCATGCGGCGCGCTGTCGGTACCGAGGAAGAAGCGCGGGTTGCCCGACGTCGCGGCCTCGACCAGCGCGACGCGATGCGTCTCGCGCTTCAGCACCGGCAGGCAGTAGTAATGCGGGCGAATCCCGCCGACGAACAGCGCGTTGCGGTTGTACAGCAGGTGATGCGCGGTGATCGTCGCGCCGAGCAGGCCGGGCGCCGCGTCCGCGTCGCGCACGTAGTCGGCCGCGTCCTTCGTCGTGATGTGCTCGAACACGACCTTCAGGCCCGGGAAATCGCGGCGCAGCGGCGTCATCACGCGGTCGATGAAGACCTTCTCGCGGTCGAACAAGTCGATCGACGCATCGGTCACCTCGCCGTGCACGAGCAGCGGCATGCCGGTTTCCTGCATCGCCTCGAGCGTCTTCGCGCATTTCGCGAGATCGGTGACGCCGTGGTCGGAATTCGTCGTAGCGCCTGCCGGATACAGCTTCACGCCGTGCACGAAGCCGCTTTCGCGCGCGCGGCGGATCTCGTCCGGCGGCGTGTTGTCGGTCAGGTACAGCGTCATCAGCGGTTCGAACGTCATCCCGGCCGGCAGCGCGGCGAGGATGCGCTCGCGATAGGCCTGCGCCTGCGCGGTGGTCGTCACCGGCGGCTTCAGGTTCGGCATGACGATTGCGCGACCGAACTGGCGTGCGGTGTGCGGCAGCACGGCGGCCAGCATGTCGCCGTCTCGCAGGTGCAGGTGCCAGTCGTCGGGACGGGCGAGCGAGAGCGTCGCCGGGGAGGAAGCGTTCGAGGCAGTCATAGGAGGCGTCGTGAGGAACGGCCGGGCCATCGGCGGGGCCGGATCGCGCGTGCGCGGGCCGACTGACGGCAAACCGCAACACGGGGCCTTCGGCCGGCGGAATCCGCTTTTTTCCGCTCAGGGCTCGGTGATATGCTAGAAGCCGCATTGTACCGGGGTTCGCCCGGTTCGTTACCCCCCGCCTCAGCCTGCTGCCCCAAGTAAAATGTGCCAACTCTTAGGAATGAACTGCGCCGCGCCGACGGACGTCACATTCTCCTTCACAGGTTTCGCGGCCCGGGGCGGGCTCACCGATCACCATGCCGACGGCTGGGGCATCGCGTTCTTCGAGGATAAGGCCTGCCGCCTGTTCATCGATCACCAGGCCTCGGCCACGTCGCCGATCGCCGAAATGGTGAAGCGCTACCCGATCAAGTCCAAGAACACGATCGCGCACATCCGCAAGGCGACGCAAGGCCACATCCTGCTCGAGAACAGCCATCCGTTCATGCGCGAGCTGTGGGGCCGGCACTGGATCTTCGCGCACAACGGCGACCTGCAGGGCTACGCACCGGACATGGACGGCAGCGTCTACCATCCGGTCGGCACGACCGACAGCGAACAGGCGTTCTGCGTGCTGATGCAGGGGCTGCGCGAAGCGTTCCCCGGCGCGCAGCCGCCGTTGCCCGAATTGTTCGAGCGCGTCGGCGAGTTGACGCGCGGCATCACCGATCACGGCGTGTTCAACTTCCTGATGTCGAACGGCCAGGCGTTGTTCGCGCATTGCTCGACGCGGCTGCACTACCTCGTGCGGCGCTGGCCGTTCTCGACGGCGCACCTCGTCGACGAAGACCTGTCGATCGACTTCGCGAAATACACGACGCCCGAGGATCGGGTCGCCGTGATCGCGACACAGCCGCTCACCGACAACGAGGTCTGGACCGCGTTCGAACCGGGCGAGCTGATCATGTTCCAGTGCGGCGACGTCGCCGCGCGGATGCGGATCCCGGTGCCCGAATGCGTGCTCGAGAAGCTGCGCAATCCGGCGCTCGACGCATCGGCGTCGGCACCGCGCGGCGCACGCGAGGCGCTCGCCACTGCCGCCGAAGTCGATTCCGACGACGCGATCGACTTCTGAGCCCGGCACGCCCGCGCCCTCTTCCCTTTAGCTTTTCGCCACTGCGCGGCAAGTCGATGGCCCGCCGCGTCCGATCGCGGCGGCGGCTTCGTGCGCAGGCGAGACGGCAACGCTTGCCGTCGGAGCAAATGGCCCAACCCGGCACCGACCTCGCTTCATCCGGATCACAGTCCGGTATATCAAAGCGACGCAGCACGACATTTGCCCGATTCGATTTATTTTCAAGCGAAAATAATCAAAAGACAGAAAAAAAACACGGCGCCCAGTCTGCCCATAATCTGGCGGACCGCATTTTAACGCGCCAATCCGGCGCAAACCGTACGCCACCTCACCGATCCAGCAATCGCGCCCTCGCATCGCTCAAGCCCGCCGAATCCTTATCCATCAAGGCTTTCAGTTCGATTCATCACATAACCAAAAAATACCCGATGAAAACGGCATGATTGCCGCATTTGTTAGCTTCCCGACAATCAACCGCCCGTCCGATCAATAGACTCCGCCCATCCTCGGTGTAACGAATTGCGATTGGCGGAGAAACGGCCACGGCCGCCGCGCTCCATTCACGCCATTCTCCACCGCCGGTTGCGATTTCACTGCGCCGCGGTGAAAACCACATCAAAACAAGAGAGAGGGGCTTGTCGTGAATCACTCATTTCGATCGATATGGAGCGAGACCACCGGTTGCTGGGTCGCGGTTGCGGAAACGGCACGGGCGCGCGGCAAACGTTCGGGCGGCTCATCCTGCGCGAGCCGCCGCGCCGCACACGCGACAACGCGCCGGATCTCGCTTCGCATCGCGGCAGTCGGCGCCGCGCTGGCCGCGCTGTCGGCCAGCTCCGCGTACGCATCGACGTGCGGCAGCGGCGCGGCCGTCGCGAGCGGCGGCACCTGCACGCTCGGCAGTTTCAGCCCGACCGTCAACGACAACCTGGTCGGCGCCACGACCGTGTCGGGCGGTGACCGGGTCAGCCTGACCGGCCCATGGACCGGCGCGACCGGCGACATGGGCTACACGCCGATGCCGCTCGGCAACACGTCCATCATTTCGGGCAACCCGAATCAGCCGCTGTTGACGCTCGGCGGCAAGACGCAAAGCATCGGCACCCCCGATTCGATCACGGGCGGCCGCACGTCGGTCGCCACCTACGATTCGTCCGCGTTCACTTCGTCGGTCGCAGGCTCGACCATCGTGCAGGTCTACCACGACGTGAACGGCAACCAGTACGTGAACACGCGGATCGGCACGGTCGAGAACTCGGGCGGCACGCTCGACATATCGATCGGCAACCCGGCGAACGCGCCCACGGCGGCCGGCAACGTCATGACGATCGCGGCCAAGCAGACCGACCTCGCCTACGCGGACGGCACCGGCTCGGCGCCGAGCGTCATCAACTGGAATTCGCGGAACCAGATCTGGTTCATCACCGGCGACTATCTCGCGAGCGGCGGCCCCGTCGGCAGCGTCCAGCTCGACGTGCCGACCTACGCGGGCACCTTCACCGCGTTCGACGGCAGCACGTGGACCGTCACCGACGCCGCGTCGCTCGCCGCATACAACAACTTTCTCGTGCGCTCGGTCGCGAACGGCGCGCTCGGCTCGCAGGCCGCCTACGACAACGCATTCGGCCAGGCCGTGACGCTCTCCCCGCAGACCTTCGAGTATGCGAACGACGTGTCGCCCGGCGACAAGAACGCGCTGCCCAGAAACTACCCGTCCGCGATGCACGGCACGGGCGCGAACGCGACGCTGCACATCGGCAAGGACGGCCAGATCGACTTCCGCGGCTCCAACACGATCGATGCGAGCGCCGCCGTCATCGCGGAGAACGGCGCGCACTTCATCAACGACGGACGCCTGTCGGGCGACTTTACGCTGGTGCGCCTGCTGAGCGGCGCGAGCGGCGTCAACAACGGTTCGATTTCGTCCGGCTATACGGTCGGCGACGACGTCGGCACGGGCGGCGCCGCGCGGCCCGACAACTTCGGCCTCGACACGTACGTCGAAGGCAGCGGCGTGTACGCAAACGGCGCGGGCACCACGTTCGTCAACAACGGCGTGATGAACGTCGGCGCATGGGATCTCATCCGCAACCGGCTCGACCTGCAGAACTACGCGGTGGCCGCGACCGACGGCGCGAGCGCATCGAACGCCGGCACGATCAACGTCGGCGTCAACGCGACGACGCTCGACAGCCAGGTGATCGGCGGCCTCGTCGCCGGCGGCAGCTTCACGAACGAAGCCGGCGGCACGATCTACATCGGCCGCGCAGCCCAGTACGACGCCGGCGCGCCGGAAGCCGTGAACGACGTCGCGCTGTCCGCGCACGCGTACGGCATCCTGCTCGGGGCATCGGGCACCGCGAGCAACCTCGGCACGATCGTGATCGGCTCGCAGACGCAGAACGGCGCCGCGCTGGCGAGCATCGGCTCGTCCTCCGGCACGCTGAACAACGCGGGCGCGATCGTCGTCAACGGCGCGGCGTCCGGCACGCCGCTCGCCAACGTCGGCATGCTCGCGGCCAACACGGCCGCGACCGTGACCAACACCGGCACCATCACGCTGAATGGCGTCAACGGCATCGGCATCATGGTCGTCGGAACCGGCACGACCGCGACGGCCGCGACCTCGACCGGCACGATCAACGTGGCCGGCGGCCTCGATCCCGCCTCGGGCACGCGCAACTACGGCGTGTGGGCCGAGGGGCCGCTCGCGAAAGCCACGCTCGACGGTGCGCTCAACCTGACGGGCGCCGGCGCGATCGGCGTGCATGCACGCTCGGGCGCGACGATCGACGTCGGCGCCAATGCCGTGCCCGCGTTCATGTCGGGCACCAACCAGATCGGCTTCTATGCCTATGGCGCGGGCTCGAAGATCAACGTTGCCGCGCAGCACGTCAGCGTCGACACCGACGATTCGACGCTGTTCCGCGTCGCGGGCGGCGCGGCCTACACGGGCGCGTCGACGGCCGGCGCGCTGACGACCGACGTCAACGGCCAGCGCGCGCACGGCGTGCTCGCGACCGATGCCGGCACCGTGCTGTCGACCGGCAACGCAACCTACAACGTCAACGGCGCGAACGGCATCGCGATCGCGGTCGAAGGCGGCGCGCAAGGCACGATCGATGCGGGCGCGACGATCAACCTGAACGCGGCCGGTGCGATCGCCGGTGTCGTCGACGGCCAGGCGCACGACCTCGCCGGCGCCAATGCCGGCGCACCGGTCGCGACGACGCTCGCCAACCACGCCGCCGTCACGTCGTCGACGGCCGGCGTGACGGGCTTCGTCGCACAAAACCTCGGCACGCTCGAGAATCGCGACACCGTGCTGCTGACGGGCGCCGGCTCGACGGGCGTCGCGATCGGCACGCTCGGCACCGTGAACAACCTGTCGACGATCCGCGTCTCCGACGGCACCGGCGCGCTCGTCCAGGGCGCGTCGGCGACGCTCGCCAACGCAGGTTCGATCGAGGCTGACGATGGCATCGCGGGCGTCCACCTGACGGGCACCGGCGCATCGGTCGCGCTGTCGGGCGCCGGCACCGTGATCGCGAACGGCAGCGCCGACGGCGTGCTGATCGACTCGACCGTGACGGGCGGCGGGCTCGCGGCCGGCGCGACGTCGATCGCGGTCGGCGGCTCGGGCAAGGGGATCGACAACCAGGGCACGAACGCAACGATCGCGCTGTCCGGCACGCGGATCGGCACGACCGGCGGCGGCGCCGACGGCCTGTCGTCGACGGGCGCCGGCGCACGCATCGCGGCCGATGCGGCGACCGTCGTCAGCACCACCGGCGACAACGCGCGCGGCTTCTTCGTGTCGGGCGCGGATTCGACGCTGGCGGCCAACGGCACGACCGTCGCGACGACCGGCGCGGGTTCGGCCGCGATCGTGACGACCGGCGGCGCGACCGCACTGCTGTCGGGTGCGAAGATCACCACGGCCGGCACGACGGCCGACGGCCTCGTTGCGCAGAACGGCGGCGCCATCGGCGATACGGGCTCGACGGTCGCCAGCGCCGCCGGCAACGGCGCAACCGCCGACAGCGGCGGCGTGCTCGCGTTGACCGGCACGACGCTCAAGGGCGCGACGGCCGGCATACTGGCGTCCGATACGCTCGCAAACGGCGCGACGAGCTCGGTACTCGTCGACGGCGGCAGCGTCACGTCCGTCACCGGGCCGGCCTTCGCCGTGCGCGGCGGCACGGCCGACATCGCCGTGCGCAACGGCACGGTCGTGACGGCCGGCAATGGCACGTTGCTCGACCTGTCGAACGGCAGCAACGCCACCTTCACCGCATTGGCCGTGAACCTGGCCGGCGACATCGTCTCCGACGCATCGAGCGCCGGCAACGTGTTCCTTGCGAACGGCACGACGCTGACCGGCAAGATCGATCCGGTCGCGCTGACCGTCGACAACACCAGCACGTGGCGCATGACGGGCAGCTCCGTGCTGAGCAGCCTGAACAACGCAGGCCTCGTCGCATTCGCCGCACCGACCGGTTCGCCGACGCTCGCGGGCAGCTACAAGACGCTGACGACCGGCAGCTACGTCGGCAACGGCGGCACGATCGCGCTCAACACGTTCCTCGGCGCCGACGCCTCGCCGACCGATCGGGTGATCGTGAATGGCGGCGCCGCGAGCGGCACGACGGGCCTGAAGATCGCCAACACGGCCGGCACCGGCGCGCAGACGAAGGGCGACGGGATTCCGGTGGTCGTCACGGCCAACGGCGGCACGACCACCGCATCGGCATTCCAGCTCGCGGGCCCCGTGCAGGCGGGCGCGTACGAATACCGGCTCTATCGCGGCGGGCAAGGCGACGCGAACGGCTGGTACCTGCGCTCGCAACTCGACCCCTCGGACCCCGGCGACCCGATCCACCCGTCCGGTAACGGTGACGGCGGCAACACAGGGAACGGCAACAACGGCGGCACGATCGCGTATCGCCCCGGTGTCTCGGGCTATGCACTCACGCCGCTGCTCAACGCCGACTACGGCTTCTCGACGCTCGGCAAGCTGCACGAACGCGTCGGCGACATCACCAACCTCGAAAAGCAGCAGCCCGGCAATCGCGACGGCGTGTGGGGGCGCATCGGCGGCCAGAGTCTCGACGCGAACGCGGGCCGCTTCGCGGCCGACGAGCGCACGTTCTTCGCGCAGTTCGGCAAGGACTGGACGCTCGACCAGGCGCCGAACGGCGGCGGCAGCACGCATGCGGGCGTGACGGCCAGCATCGGCGTATCGAACGCAAGCTTCGGCGACATGGCGCGCGCCGATACGGCCAACCTGTCGACGTCGACGGGCTCGGTCGAAATGCACGCGCAGGGCATCGGCGGCTACTGGACGAAGTATCTGTCCGACGGCACGTACTTCGACAGCGTCGGGCAGGTCACGCACTACGGCAACCGCTATCGCGACAGCTACGGCAACGAGGCGTCGCAGAACGGCTTCGGCGTCGCGCTGTCGCAGGAAGTCGGCAAGCCGTTCGCGATCGGCGCGCTGCCGGTCGCGGTCGAGCCGCAGGCGCAACTGATGTATCAGTACCTGAAGCTGAACGGCTTCAACGACAACGTGTCGGCGGTATCGGGCACGGCGACGAACGCGCTGCGCGGTCGCGTCGGCGTGCGCATCTTCCGGCCGAACCTCCAGTCGGATTCGGGCGGCGGTGCCGCCACGCCGTACTTCACGGCCGACGTGCTGCACGACTTCCTGTCGCCGGGCCAGACCGTCGTCGGCGGCACGCCGTTCGCCACGCATCTCGGCCGCACGTGGTACGAGCTCGGCGTCGGCGTGACCGCGGGTTTCGGCAAGTCGGGCGAGCTGTACGCGAACGCGAAGATCGCGCGCAACATCGGCGGCGATTACCGGCGCGGCATCGTCGGGCAGGTCGGCTACCGCTACAGCTGGTAACGCCTGCTGGCCGCGGACGAAAAAAAACCGCCCGGCGCTCGGCCGGGCGGTTTTCGTATCGGCGCGCATGCGGCGCCGACGCGCGCGAACGCTCAGTGCAGGATCTTCGCGAGGAAGTCCTTCGCGCGTTCCGATTTCGGATTCGAGAAGAAATCGTCCTTGCGGTCGTCCTCGACGATCGCGCCCTTGTCCATGAAGATCACGCGATGGGCGACCTTCTTCGCGAAGCCCATCTCGTGCGTGACGACCATCATCGTCATCCCTTCCTGCGCAAGTTCGACCATCACGTCGAGCACTTCGTTGATCATCTCGGGGTCGAGCGCGGACGTCGGCTCGTCGAACAGCATCGCGATCGGATCCATCGACAGCGCGCGCGCGATCGCGACACGCTGCTGCTGGCCGCCCGACAGCTGGCCCGGGAACTTGTGTGCATGCGCCTTCAGGCCGACTCGATCGAGCAGCTTCATGCCCTTCTCGTTCGCCTCGTCCTTGCCGCGGCCGAGCACCTTGACCTGCGCGAGCGTCAGGTTCTCGGTGATCGACAGGTGCGGGAACAGCTCGAAATGCTGGAACACCATCCCGACCTTCGAGCGCAGCTTCGACAGGTTCGTCTTCTTGTCGCCGACCGACTGGCCGTTCACGAGGATCTCGCCCTGCTGGAACGGCTCGAGGCCGTTCACGGTCTTGATCAGCGTGGATTTACCCGAACCCGACGGGCCGCACACGACGACCACTTCGCCTTTCTTGACCTCGGTCGTGCAGTCGGTGAGGACCTGAAACTGGCCGTACCACTTCGAAACGTTCTTGATGGAAATCATCGTGTGACCTTTTTCTGGAGACTCTTGACGAGAACAGACGCCAACGAGCAAATCACGAAATAGCATGCGCCGGCGAACAGGACCATCTCGACGGTCGTGCCGTCGCGATCGCCAATGTTGGCCGCCGTGCGGAAGAAGTCCGCGAGACTGATCACGTACACGAGCGACGTATCCTGGAACAGGACGATCGCCTGCGTGAGCAGCAGCGGCACCATCGCGCGGAACGCCTGCGGCAGGATCACGAGGCGCATCGCCTGCGCGTAGTTCATGCCGAGTGCGAACGCGGCGTTCACCTGCCCGCGCGGCACCGCCTGGATGCCGGCGCGGATGATCTCGGAATAATACGCGGCTTCGAACAGCGAGAACGCGACCATCGCCGAGGCGAGACGGATGTCGATCGTCGGCGACAACCCGAGCACGCCCTGCAGCAGCTGCGGCACGATCAGGAAGAACCACAGCAGCACCATCACGAGCGGGATCGAGCGGAACACCGTCACGTAGCCCTGCGCGAACCACGCGAGCGGCTTCACGCCCGACAGCCGCATCAGCGCCAGCAGCGTGCCCCAGACGATCCCGACCACGATCGCGATCAGCGTGATCTGGAACGTGACGACGGCCCCCGTCCACAGCGTCGGCAGCGCGCCGGGAATACTACTCCAGTCGAACTGATGCATCACTTGCCTCCGATATAGCCGGGCAGCCGCGTACGGCCTTCGATCCAGCGCATGAGCGCCATCACGACGAGGTTGATCAGCACGTACGCGAGCGTGACCGCGATGAACGACTCATAGGTCTGCGCGGTGTAGTCGACGAGCTGGCGCGCTTGCGCGGACAGGTCGAGCAGGCCGATCGTCGACGCGACGGCGGAGTTCTTGAAGATGTTCAGGAATTCCGACGTGAGCGGCGGCACGATGATCCGGTACGCAACGGGCAGCAGCACGTAGCGGTACGTCTGCCATTGCGTGAAGCCCATCGCGAGGCCGGCGGCGCGCTGGCCCTTCGGCAGCGCGTTGATCCCCGAGCGCACCTGTTCGCACACGCGCGCGCCCGTGAACAGGCCGAGACAGATGATCGACGCGGTAAAGAACTGCGTGGTGGGCGGCAACTGCTTGATCCAGGTGCCGATCGACGCAGGCAGCAGCTCCGGTATCACGAGATACCAGACGAAGAACTGCACGATCAGCGGAATGTTCCGGAAGATCGACACGTACACGGTGCCGATCGCGGACAGCCATTTGTTCGGCACCGTGCGCAGCACGCCGAACAGCGAACCGACGATCAGCGCGATGACCCACGCGACGAGCGACACTTCGATGGTCACCCAGAAGCCGGACATCAGCCATCCGAAATAAGTCGTCGGCTCGCCGGTCGACACGGGGCTCAGGAAGATGCCCCAGTTCCAGTGGTAAGACATGGGCAAGACTCCAGCAAAAAGAGACGGAAGAAGCGGGGCCTCTTCCGTCTCATTAGCGTCATTTCTGCATCAACGGCCGTGTGCTCAGTCGAGCGCCTTGTCGTTCGGGTTCGCGTACAGCTTCTTCATCGATTCGGACAGCGGGAAGTTCAGGTTCAGCCCCTTCGGCGGGATCGGGTTCTCGAACCACTTCGTGTAGATCTTCGCGGCTTCGCCCGACTTCTCGACTTGCGAGATCGCGTCGTCGACGACCTTCTTGAAGTCCGCATCGCCCTTGCGCATCATGCAGCCGTACGCCTCTTCCGATTGCGGCGTGCCGACGATCACCCAGTCGCCCGGCTGCTTCGCCTTCGCGCGTTCGCCCGCGAGCAGCGCGTCATCCATCATGAACGCGACCGCGCGGCCCGACTCCAGCGTATTGAACGAATCGCCGTGATCCTTCGCGCTGATGATGCTCATGCCCATCTGCTTGTCGTTGTTCATCTTGCGCAGCAGGCGCTCGGACGTCGTGCCGGCGGTGGTCACGACCGTCTTGCCCTTCAGGTCCGCGAAATCCTTGACGCCCGAATCCTTCTTCGTCATCAGGCGCGTGCCGATCACGAAGATCGTGTCGGAGAAGGCGGCCTGCTGCTGGCGCTCGGTGTTGTTGGTCGTCGAGCCGCACTCGATGTCGACCGTGCCGTTCTGCACGAGCGGAATGCGGTTCTGCGACGTGACCGGGATGTTCTTCACCTGCAGGTTCGGCAGGTTCAGCTTCTTCTTCACCGCGTCGACCACCTTCATCTGGAAGTCGCGCGAATAACCGACCACCTGCTGCTTTTCGTCGTAGTAGGAGAACGGAATCGACGACTCGCGGTGTCCCAGCGCGATCACGCCCGTGTCCTTGATCTTCTTCAGCGTGCCCGTCTCCTGAGCATGTGCGCCACTTGCGAACGCGCAAAGCGCCGCGACCATCAGGACTGCCTTTTGGTATTTCATTTTGGTCATCTCCTTGGCTAAAACCCGCGCCAGTGTATCAAAGTAATATTTTTGAAAGTACTGGTTGTTTACCGCACTGCGAATCGCGCCGCGCGAAACCTTCCTCCCGGCTTCGCCCCCTCTTCCGGCGCCTGAATGCGCACGCGGGCGGTGCCGGATTCGGCACCGCCCGCGAGGGTTCATGCACGCAACCGGATGGATTGCGTCATGGATTGATCGTAGTCAACCGATCTGAAATCGGCAACCGCCGATCAGGGGTACAGGCCGCGCATTTCACGCGCCATCAGGATGCGCTTGCACGCAACGATGAACGCTGCCGTACGCACCGACACCTTGTGCTCTTCCGCGACTGCCCACACGCCGGAGAACGCTTCGCGCATCACGCGCTCGAGACGGTGGTTGATCTCGTCTTCCGTCCAGAAGAAGCTCGAGAAATCCTGCACCCATTCGAAGTACGACACGGTCACGCCACCCGCGTTCGCGATCACGTCCGGGATCACGAGCACGCCGTTCGCGGTCAGGATGTCGTCCGCCGCCGTCGTCGTCGGGCCGTTCGCGCCTTCGACGATGATCTTCGTGCGGATCTTCGCTGCGTTCTTCTCGGTGATCTGGTTTTCCAGTGCCGCCGGGATCAGGATGTCGGTTTCGACGGTCCAGAACTCGTCATTCGGCATCGGCTCCGCACCTTCGAAGCCCGCGACGCCGCCCGTGCGTGCGACGTGGTCGAGCAGCTTGTTCGAATCGAGGCCGGCCGGCTGGTAGATCGTGCCCGTGTGATCCTGCACCGCGATCACCTTCGAACCCGCTTCCTGGAACAGCTTCGCCGCGATGCCGCCGACGTTGCCGAAGCCCTGCACCGCGATGCGTGCGCCTGCGATTTCGAGGCCCTTCTTCTTCGCCGCTTCGCAGCCGACGACGAACACGCCGCGGCCCGTTGCTTCCTTGCGGCCGAGCGAACCGCCGAGTGCGATCGGCTTGCCGGTCACGACGCCGGTCGACGTCTGGCCCTGGTTCATCGAGAAGGTATCCATCATCCACGCCATCACCTGTTCGTTGGTGTTGACGTCCGGCGCCGGAATATCGGTGTTCGGGCCGATGATGATGCCGATTTCGCTGGTGTAGCGACGCGTCACGCGTTCGAGCTCACCACGCGACAGCTTGCGCGGGTCGACGCGGATACCGCCCTTCGCGCCGCCGTACGGCACGTTCACGGCCGCGTTCTTGACCGACATCCATGCGGACAGCGCCATCACTTCCGACAGCGTCACGTCCTGGTGGTAACGCACGCCGCCCTTGCCCGGGCCGCGCGACACGTTGTGCTGCACGCGATAGCCTTCGAAGTGCGCGACGGTACCGTTATCGAGCTCGATCGGCACATCGACGACCAGGATGCGCTTCGGGCGCTTCAGCGTTTCGAGCCAGCGCGACAGCGAGCCGAGGTACGGCGCGACGCGATCGACTTGCTGAAGGTAGTTGCCCCACGGGCCGAGATCGTCGGCGTGCAGGTAGGACGGGATGGACTGCAATTGCGAAGACATGGATGCTCCAACGGTCAACAGGTGCGCACATTGTCGAAAAACCCGTTTTTTTTATCCAATGCCGTTTGCTTATTCGATTATGCGTTTCTTGCATGATCGCGATTTATCGCAAATCTCCGGTCGATTTGCGCAAGAACGCACGCGATCGATCGTGCATCGCGTGCGTGAAAAGTCGTGTTTCCAGGATGCGGGAGGGCTGGCGGACAGCCGCCCGACAGGCGGCGCAAGCTCGACGACAGCCGGCCGGCCCGCGCGGTCGCGGTTAACCGCCCACGGTTAACCCGCGGTTTCGCGCAGTTCGTCGCGCACGACGTCCCACAGCGCGCGTACGAGCTTCTGCCGCGGATCGTCGCCCTGCAGCGCGAGCTTGTCGCAGTACAGCCGGATCTCCATCGTCAGCGTGAACGGATGCGCGCCGCCACGCACCGACCGGTCGAGCCGGATCAGGCGGCCGCCCGCGACCGCATCCTCGACCGCGCTGTGCGGCAGGAACGCGATGCCGTGGCCCGCGAGCGCCATCGCCTTCAGCCCTTCGGCCATGTCGGTTTCATAGACGCGATCGAGGAACAGCGGCGTCGACGCATTCGCGACGATGACCTCCGTCATCCGGCCGAGATACGCGTTCGGCGTATACGACAGGTACGGCACGCGCGCGTCGGCCGTGCCGGGCAGCGTATAGCGCGGCCGCCCCGCGCGGCCCGGCGCCGAGAACGGGCTGATCGGCTCGCTGCCGAGGATCAGCATGTCGTAGCGCGCGGGATCGAGCGCGACCGGATGGCTCGGGTGGTGGTAGCCCATCACGAGATCGCAGCCGCCCTCGACGAGCGACAGCACCGCGTCGTGCACGTTCAGCGCGCGCAGCCGCGTGTGGACCTGGCCCATCTTCGCCTCGATCCGCTGCAGCCAGCGCGGGAAATACGTGAGCGACAGCGTGTGCGGCACCGCGAACTCGATCGTCGGCACCGGCGCGCCGACATGGCCGCGCAGCAGCGTGCGCGCCTCGTGCGCCTGCGACAGCATCGTCAGCGCCTGTTCGTAGAAGATCTGCCCGGCCTGCGTGAGCCGCGTCGGATAGACCGAACGATCGATCAGTTCGGTCGCGAGCCATGCCTCGAGCGCCTGGATGCGCCGCGAAAACGCCGGCTGCGACACGTGCCGCAGCTCGGCGGACCGGCTAAAGCTGCGCGTTTCCGCGAGCGAGACGAAGTCTTCGAGCCATTTCAGTTCCATGCAGGCGGGCGGCGGTCGGGAAGAAGCCTGCATTCTACCGGCGCGCCGGCCCGGCCGGCGGTGCGGCGAGCGGCCCGGCGCCCCGCCGCGAACGGGCGCCGGCGCGGTGTCCGCACGCGGCGGCGCCCGCCGGCGGCGCGCGACCGGGATTGTCCCGCGCCAATGGTAAAATGCCGGATTCTCCTTCCCCCTCGCTCGACCCGGCCCCAAGGCCCGCCCGATCATGTCCGACACTCGTCCCGATACGCTTTTCGCCCTCACCGCGCTTTCGCCCATCGACGGCCGCTACGCCAGCAAGACCGAAGCGCTGCGCGACTGGCTCTCCGAAGCCGCCTTCATGCGCCACCGCGTCACCGTCGAGGTGCACTGGCTGATCGCGCTGTCGCGCGCCGGCTTCGCCGAAGTCCCGCGCTTCTCCGACGCGTCCGAACAATTCCTGCTGCAGCTCGCCGAGCGCTTCACCGCGCACGACGCCGCCCGCATCAAGGAAATCGAGCGCGTGACGAACCACGACGTGAAGGCCGTCGAATACTGGCTGAAGGAATCGGTGAAGGGCCAGGAAGAACTCGAAAAGGCCAGCGAATTCATCCACTTCGCGTGCACGTCGGAAGACATCAACAACACGTCGCACGGGATGATGCTCGCCGGCGCGCGCGAACACGTGATCCTGCCGGCACTGCGCACGGTCTACCAGCGCCTCGTCGCACTCGCGCACGCACACGCCGAGCAGCCGATGCTGTCGCGCACGCACGGCCAGCCGGCCAGCCCGACGACGCTCGGCAAGGAACTCGCGAACGTCGCGGCCCGCCTCGCCCGCGCGATCGCGCGCATCGAGAAGGTCGAGATCCTCGGCAAGATGAACGGTGCGGTCGGCAACTTCAACGCGCATCTCTCGGCGTATCCGGAATTCGACTGGGAAGCGTTCTCGCGCGACGTGATCGAGAACCGCCTGAAGCTCACGTTCAACCCGTACACGATCCAGATCGAGCCGCACGACTACATGGCCGAGCTGTTCGACGCCGTGGCGCGCGCGAACACGATCCTGCTCGATCTCGACCGCGACGTGTGGGGCTACATCTCGGTCGGCTACTTCAAGCAGAAGACGAAGGCCGGCGAAATCGGCTCGTCGACGATGCCGCACAAGGTCAACCCGATCGACTTCGAGAACTCGGAAGGCAACCTCGGCCTCGCGAACGCGACGCTGCGCCACCTCGCCGACAAGCTGCCGGTGTCGCGCTGGCAGCGCGACCTGACCGACTCGACGGTGCTGCGCAACATGGGCGTCGCGCTCGGCTACTCGCTGCTCGCGTACGACTCGCTGATCCGCGGCCTCGACAAGCTCGAAGTGAACCCGCAGCGCCTGAACGAAGACCTCGACAACTGCTGGGAAGTGCTCGCCGAGCCGGTGCAGACGGTGATGCGCCGCTACGGCATCGAGAACCCGTACGAGCAGCTGAAGGAGCTGACGCGCGGCAAGGGCATCACGCGCGAAGCGCTGCAGGAATTCGTCGGCACGCTCGCGATCCCGCAGGATGCGAAGGATCGCCTGCTCGCGATGACGCCTGCGTCGTACATCGGCAAGGCCGTCGAACTCGCGAAGCGGATCGCGTAAGCGCCACCGCCGCCGCACGTAAAAAAGCCCGATGCGAGCAATCGCATCGGGCTTTTTCGTTGCCTGCAGCCGCCGGTCAGAACGAGATCATCCGCCCCGGGTTGAGCGCGCTCATCACGCTCATCGCGGCCTTCGCGGCGGGAATCGCGATCGGCGACAACTGGCGGCCGAGCGGAATCGCGCGATGGTCGATGCCGGTCAGCATCGAGAAATCGTCGTTGCGGCCGACGAAATCGTCACAGATCGCCTTGCCGATCCGCACCGTCTGCGCGACGCCGTGACCGCTCCAGCCCTGCACCATGTACATCGGCACGCGGCCGTCGGTCTTGCGGCTATCGGTCGCGCCGTTCAGCGTGAAGTCGCTGACGCCGCTCCAGCAGTAGTCGAGCGCGAACCGGCCGTCGTGCTGCGGGAACACGGCGTTCAGCCGCGTCAGCAGGTACGCGTTCACGTCGGGCTGCGCCCAGCACGTGCCGGTGCCCTGCCCGCCGAACAGCAGGCGGTTGCCGCGTACCGGCCGGTAGTAGTCGATCTGGAACTGCGTGTCGTACACGGGCATGCCGGCCGGCATCAGCGTCGCGACATCGACGTCGAGCGGCGCCGTCACGCTCACGTAGGTAAAGAACGGCACGGTCGTCGCGCCACCGTCGTCGAGCAGCCGGAACGTCGTGTTGTGCAGCGCGAGCACGACGCCCTTGCGCGCGGTGATCGTGCCGCCCGGCGTCGTAGCGACGACGCCGTTCGGCGTCTCGTCGAGTTCGAGCACCTCGGTGCCCTCGAACAGCGCACCGCCGTTCAGCCGGAAGCCGTGCACGAGGCCGCGCACCAGCGCGAGCGGATGAATCTGCCCGCCGAGCGCGTCGATCGCCGCGCCGTGGTACAGCCCCGAGCGCACGTATTCGTCGTGCAGCTGATGGCGGCCGACGAGCGTCACGCCCGCGTCGCCGAGATGACGGCGCGCATCCGCGCCGTCCAGCAGCGCGCTCATGTGGCCCGGGTGCACCGCCGCCGTAATGTGGCCGCGCTTGCGGTCGAGTTCGAGCGCGTAACGTGCGCCGATCGCATCGATCAGGTCCATCGATTCGGCCGATGCGAAGCGCCACAGCCGCTTCGCGTCGTCATGCGACAGGTAGTCGATCATGTCGGCGGCTTCCCAGCGCGCGAGGCCGGGCGTGAGCTGCCCGCCGTTGCGGCCCGATGCGGCCGAGCCGACGTGATGCTTGTCGACGAGGATCGTGTCGACGCCCGCTTCCGCGAGATGCAGCGCGGCCGACGCGCCGAGCAGGCCCGCGCCGATCACGAGCACGTCGCATTCGGCGTCGTGCGCGAGCGGCGCGACGTTCGCATGACGCGACAGAGACGCCTCGTACCAGTTGGCCGGGCGCTCGCCATCGTAGCGGGCCGGCTCGCACCAGTTCCAATTGTCTTTTTCGATGTTCAGTTGCGTTTGTTCGAAACGCGATTCGCCCTGGATCAGGGGTTGATGGTTGAAAGTCATGATTGCACTTGCATGGTCTTGGGCCGCCTGTCGAAGAGCCTTCTGGCTTCGCGGGTGGGGCAGCCGGTTCCACTTGGGTGTCAACGAAAAAAAGGGGCGTGATGGCCCGTGTTGACGGCGGGCACGCTCGTGCCGCCTGGATCCCGGACTGTGCGAAAGCACGTCTTGAAAGGTGCCGGGACACCCAATTTCTACACCGCAGAAATAATTCTACAGTGTAGAATGAACTTTCGTCAAGTTTACAGCCGGCGCCGTATCGGCACGCCAGCCCGCATCGATGAAAGACAAACCCGCCCAGGGCCCGCGCGGCCTCGACAAGGATGCAATCGTCGCAGCCGCGCTCGCGCTGCTCGAAGACGTCGGCGAAGCCGCGTTCAGCGTACGCAAGCTCGCGCAGTCGGTCGGCTGCGACCCGATGAGCGTGCTGTATCACTTCAAGTCGAAGGAAGGCCTGAGCCGCGCGATCGCGAACGCGCTGTCGCGCTCGCTCGTGCCGGTCGACGCCACGCTACCGTGGCGCGAACGGCTGCGCGACCTCGCACGCCAGTACCGCGCGCTCGCGCTGCGCTACCCGGCGGCGTTCGCGCTGCTGCAGCGGCACATGAGTACCGGGCCGGCCGATCTCGCGCACATCGAGGCCGTGCATCGCGCGCTGGCCGACGCCGGCCTCCCGCGCGCGGCGCTGCCGTCGGTGTGCGTCGGCTGGTATGCGAGCGTGATCGGACTTGCCGCTGCCGAAGCCGGCGGCCTCACGCGCGCCGCGAACGACGTCGAGCTCGCGGAAATGGCAGCGCTGTCCGACGCCGCGCATCCGCTCGTCAAGGCAGCCGCCCCGCTCTATGCGCAGCTCGATCCGGCAGCTGTGCACGACACGATGCTCGACGTGCTGCTCGACGGCATCGCGACGCAGGCACGCGCGGCCTGACCGGGCCGCGGGCCGCACCAACGAAAAAGGCGCCCCGAAGGACGCCTTTTGCTGACGATTGCCGAGAATCGCGCTCAGTGCTGCTGCGCGAGGCCGATCTTCAGCATGACCTGATCGACGATCTGCTCCGGCGTCAGCTCGATGCTGACCTCGATCGCTTCGTCCGGGCCGGGCTCCTCGAGCGTGTCCAGCTGGCTCTTCAGCAGCGACGGATCGAAGAAATGGCCGGTGCGGCTCTTCAGGCGCTCGTGCAACACCTCGAACGAACCCTTCAGATACACGAACCGCACGTCGGTGTCGGTGCCGCGCAGCACGTCGCGGTACGAGCGCTTCAACGACGAGCACGTGAACACGGCCGTCTCGCCGGCACGCTGCTTTTCCTCGATGGCCGCGCGGATCGTGCGCAGCCACGGCCAGCGGTCGTCGTCGGTCAGCGGAATGCCGTGGTGCATCTTTTCCTTGTTCGCCGCGCTGTGAAACGCGTCGCCATCGGTATAGCTGCACGACAGGCGTTCCGCCAGCATTTCGCCAATTCGCGACTTGCCCGCGCCCGACACGCCCATTGCGATCAGAATCATTGACTACCCCTTGTTACAAAACCATGCTCAGCAGCAGCGTGAAGCCAAGACCAAGCACCGAGATGATGGTTTCGAGCAACGACCAGGTCTTGAACGTCTGACCGACCGTCATCCCGAAGTATTCCTTGATCAGCCAGAAGCCGCCGTCGTTCACGTGCGAGAAGATCAGCGAGCCCGAGCCCGTGGCGAGCACCAGCAGTTCCGGGCTGACCGTCGTGCCGGCCGCCGCCGCGATCGGTGCGACGATACCGCAGGCCGTGGTCATCGCGACCGTCGCCGAACCCGTCGCGAGACGCATCAGCGCGGCAACGAACCAGCCGAGCAGCAGCGGCGACAGGTGCGCGTGCTTCGCGGTTTCGACGATCTGCTGCGAAATCCCGCTGTCGCGCAAGACGCCGCCGAAGCCGCCGCCCGCGCCGACGATCAGCGTGATGCCGGCGATCGGCGCCAGGCACTCGCCGCAGAACTTCTGGATCTGGTCGCGGTTGAAGCCCTGCAGCTTGCCGAACGTGAAGAAGCTCACGAGCACGGCGATCAGCAGCGCGACGTCCGAGTTGCCGGCGAAGCGCAGCAGGTTGTTCGGCAGCGACTTCGGTGCGAACAGCAGGTCGGCCCAGCTGCCGACGAGCATCAGCACGACGGGCAGCAGGATCGTGAACAGCGTGATGCCGAAGCTCGGCAGTTCACGCTTGCGGCCATCCGTGTGGGTGTCGACGAATTGGGCGGCGAGCGGGTTGTTCTCCGGCAGCTTCACGAACTTCGAGATCGTCAGCGCGAACAGCGGGCCCGCGATGATCGCGGTCGGCACGCCGACGATCAGGCCGAACGCGATCGTCTTGCCGATATCGGCGCCGTATTGCTGAACGGCCAGCAGTGCGGCCGGATGCGGCGGGATCAGGCCGTGCACGACGGACAGGCCGGCCACCATCGGCAGGCCGACGACGAGCAGCGACTTGCCGGTGCGCTTCGCGACGTTGAACGCGATCGGGATCAGCAGCACGAAGCCGACTTCGAAGAACACCGGCAGGCCGACGATGATCGCGACGAACATCATCGCCCAGTGGATGTTCTTTTCACCGAACCAGTCGATCAGCGTGGTCGCGATCCGTTCGGCGCCGCCCGATTCGGCCATCATCTTGCCGAGCATCGTGCCAAGGCCGACGACGATCGCGATGTGGCCGAGCGTGCCGCCGGTGCCCGCCTCGAACGACTTGACGATCTTGTCCATCGGCATGCCGACGACCAGGCCGAGGCCGAGCGAGACGATGATCAGCACCAGGAACGGGTAGATCTTGAAGCGCGCGATCATCAGGATCAGCGCGGCGATCGCGATCAGCGTGAATACGAGCAGCATGCTGCCTTGGACAGCCCCC
Source organism: Burkholderia sp. BCC0405 (assembly GCF_902833075.1). Lineage (NCBI taxonomy): Bacteria > Pseudomonadati > Pseudomonadota > Betaproteobacteria > Burkholderiales > Burkholderiaceae > Burkholderia > Burkholderia sp. BCC0405. The sequence goes on along the minus strand of NZ_CADFEO010000016.1, from coordinate 121,854 downwards.
ATGTGGCACTCCTCCTTGGATTGTTCGAACCGGGCGAGTTGTTGCGAGTATGCCCGGCTATGCAGGTCTCCGAAACACGGGGGGGTACCCACCCCGTCAGGACGCTGAATTTTACTTATCTTTACGGTTCGCGGATAGAACCGGTTCCATCAGCAAAAACCCTCGGCAAAACAAGCACTAAGGCTCGCTTTCCGAGGGTCAAACCATCATTTCGTACAAGTCTTAACGAGGGAGCTGGCTCGCGGCTTGCGCGAGACGCGTGACTTCGGCCCAGTCCTGCGCGGCGAGCGCGGCTTTCGGCGTGAGCCACGAACCGCCGACGCACACGACGTTCGGCAGTTTCAGGAAATTCGGCGCCGTTTCGACGGTGATGCCGCCGGTCGGGCAGAACTTCAGCGCCGGGAACGGGCCGTGGAACGCCTGCAGCATCGGTACGCCGCCCGCCTGCTGAGCCGGGAAGAACTTCACGATCTCGTAGCCGAATTCGAGCGCCTGGATGATGTCGCTCGGCGTCATCACGCCCGGCAGCAGCGGCAGGCCCGCGTCGAGCGACGCGAGGTGCAGCTCCTTCGTCAGGCCCGGCGACACGCCGAACTTCGCGCCCGCGCGCTTCGCCTGCTCGCAATGCTCCGGCTTCGTGATCGTGCCGACGCCGACGACGATGTCGTCCGCGAGCTGGCTCGCACGCTGGATCGCCTCCAGGCCGGCCGGCGTGCGCAGCGTGATCTCGAGCACCTTCACGCCACCCGCGTGCAACGCGCGCGACACGTGTTCGCCCTGCTCGACCGAGTCGAATGCGAGCACCGGGATGACCGGGCCCAGCTTCACGATTTCAGCAATCGTCTTCATTGAATTGGCTCCTTGAAATTCATGCGGCGACGTGGGCGGCCGTTTCGCCGACCAGCGCGCCGAAAACCGATGCGCCCTGCTCGGCCGGCGCGGCGGCCGCGCGGAACACGCCGAACAGCTCACGCCCGAAACCGACTTCGTTTTCGGCCTGGTGCAGCGGCTGCGCGACCGGGCGCGCCTGCCATTCGGCGGCGTCGACCTCGATGTCGAGCACGCCGGCTTCCGCGTCGATCACGAGCGTATCGCCCGTCTTCACCTTGCCGAGCGGGCCCGCCAGCAGCGCCTCGGGCGACACGTGGATCACGGCCGGCACCTTGCCCGACGCGCCCGACATGCGGCCGTCGGTGACGAGCGCGACATGGAAGCCCTGATCCTGCAGCACGCCGAGCAGCGGCGTCAAACGGTGCAGCTCGGGCATCCCGTTCGCGCGCGCACCCTGGAAGCGCACCACCGCGACGAAGTCGCGCTTCAGCTCGCCGCGATCGAATGCTTCCTGCACGGCTTCCTGCGAATCGAACACGATCGCGGGGGCGCTCACCTTGCGGTGCTCGGGCGCGACCGCCGAAATCTTGATCACGCCGCGGCCGAGCCGGCCCTGCATCAGGCGCAGGCCGCCGTCCGGCTGGAACGGGTCGCCAATGCCGCGCAGCACCTTCGTGTCGTGGCTCTCCGCCGCGCCGTCGACCCACGTCAGCTTGCCGTCGATCAGCTTCGGCTCCTTCGTGTAGTGCGACAGTCCCTTGCCGGCCACCGTCGTCACGTCCTCGTGCAGCAGCCCGCCTTCGAGCAGGTTGCGCACCAGGAACGCGACGCCGCCCGCCGCGTGGAAGTGGTTCACGTCGGCCTTGCCGTTCGGGTAGATCTTCGCGAGCAGCGGCACGACGGCCGACAGTTCGTCGAAATCGTCCCAGTCGATCAGGATGCCGGCCGCGCGCGCGATCGCGACGAGGTGCAGCGTGTGGTTGGTCGAGCCGCCCGTCGCGAGCAGCGCGACGATCCCGTTGACGATCGCCTTCTCGTCGATCACATGGCCGATCGGCGTGTAGTGGCCGCGCTCGACGGTCAGGTCGAGTACGCGGCGCGCAGCCTCGGCCGTCAGCGCGGTGCGCAGCGGCGTGTGCGGGTGGACGAACGCCGAACCCGGCAGGTGCAGCCCCATCAGCTCCATCAGCATCTGGTTGCTGTTCGCGGTGCCGTAGAACGTGCAGGTGCCGTGGCCGTGATACGCGGCCGATTCGGCTTCGAGCAGCGCATCGCGGCCGACCTGGCCGGTCGCGAACTGCTGGCGGATCTTCGCCTTGTCGTCGTTCGACAGGCCGCTCGTCATCGGGCCGGCCGGCACGAAGATCGTCGGCAGGTGGCCGAACTGCAGCGCACCGATCAGCAGGCCCGGCACGATCTTGTCGCAGATGCCCAGGCAGAGCGCCGCGTCGAACATGTTGTGCGTGAGCGCGATTGCCGTGCCCATCGCGATCGCCTCGCGCGAGAACAGCGACAGCTCCATCCCCGGGTTGCCCTGCGTGACGCCGTCGCACATCGCCGGTACGCCGCCCGCGAACTGCGCGACACCGCCGTTCTCGCGCGCGGCGGCCTTGATGATGTCCGGAAAATCCTTGTACGGCGCGTGCGCGGACAGCATCTCGTTGTACGAGGACACGATGCCGATGTTCGGCTCGCGGATCGCCTTGATCGCGAACTTGTCGTTGCCTTCGAGGCCGGCGAAGCCGTGCGCGAGGTTCGCGCACGACAGCACGCCGCGCGCCGGAAATTTGCCCTGCGCGCCGTCGATGCGCTGCAGATAGGCGGAACGGGTCGATTGGCTGCGGGCGATCACGCGTGCGGTGACCTTCGCCAGAGTGGGGTGCAGCGACGTCATGCTGGGCGCTCCTATATGCCGGCCGACACCGGCGGTTGGAATCGTGGGGACGGTCGAACGCGTCGACAGAACGAAGCCAGTCTAGTAGAAAAACTACAAGCATGCAATGCCGATCGATTCGCGCGCAACCCTTATTCCCGCCACCAGCAAGGCTTTTCCTAGTGAAAACCCTAATCCCTCTCGCCATCGCTGCGCCGAGAGCACCGTAGTAACGCTAGTATTTTTATGTAGATTTTCTACACTTCGATTGCGATACACTCGCTCATCCGAACCCGATTTCTGCCTGCCGTCCCATGCTGCCCCGCATAGAAGCGATCCGCGCCGAGTTGCGCCCGTCCGAGCGCAAGCTCGCCGACTACATCCTCGCCGCGCCGCGCGAGGTGCTCGACCTCGCGATGACCGAGCTGTCGACGCGCGCGGGCGTCAGCCAGCCGACGATCGCCCGCTTCTGCCAGGCGCTCGGCTGCAGCGGCTTTCGCGAATTCAAGATCCGGCTCGCGCAGAGCGTCGCGCCGGGCGTGTCGTCGGTGTATCGCGACGTCAAGCCCGACGAACCGGCGCCCGGCATCATCGGCAAGGTGTTCGACCGCACGATCGGGGCGCTGATCGAGGTGCGCAACAGCCTGTCCGCGGGCAGCGTTGCCGAGGCGATTGCGCTGCTGTCGAACGCCTCGCGGATCGAGTTCTACGGCGCCGGCGGCTCGGGCATCGCCGCGCAGGACATCCAGCACAAGTTCTTCCGGCTCGGCGTGCCGAGCGTCGCGTATTCGGATCCGCACACGTTCTCGATGTCGTCGGCGCTGCTCGGGCCGCACGACGTCGTCGTCGCGATCTCGAACACCGGCCGCACGCGCGACATCGTCGACGCCGCGCGCTCCGCGCTCGCGTGCGGCGCGAAGGTCGTCGCGATCACGCAGAGCCATTCGCCGCTCGCGAAGCTCGCGACGGTGAGCCTCGCGTCGAACGTTGCGGAGGAAACGGACGTGTTCTCGCCGATGACGTCGCGGATGTCGCATCTCGCGATCGGCGACATCCTCGCGGTCGGCGTCGCGCTGTCGCGCGGCCCGGCGCTGATGGAGCGGGTCGGCCGCGCGAAGGAGGCGATCACGCGCCGCCGGATCGACGACGGCGCGAAGGATTGAGCCGGCACTGCTGCCGACCGCGCGTAAACGACAAACGGCGCCCCGCGGGGCGCCGTTGCACATCGGGCGGTGCCGGGCAACCTCTCCGGCCAAACCGCTCAGAACGGCTTGATCACGACCAGCGCGACCGCCGCGAGCATGCCGAGCACCGGCAGCTCGTTGAACACGCGATACCACTTGTCGGTGCGGCGGTTCTCGCCGCGCTCGAACACCCGCAGCAGGTGCCCGCAATACGCGTGATAGATGATGAGCAGCAGCACGACCGTCACCTTCGCGTGAATCCAGCCCTGCCCCTGCCCGATGCCGATCGCGAGCCAGAGCCACAGCCCGCAGGCCAGCGCCGGCACCGCGATCATCGTCATGAAGCGGAACAGCTTGCGCGCCATCAGCAGCAGGCGCCGCACGGCGGCCGGATCGGTTTCCATGGCCAGGTTCACGTAGATGCGCGGCAAGTAGAACAACCCTGCAAACCACGCGGCGATCAGAACGATATGGAACGTCTTGACCCAGAGCATCGCCATCGGTTGTGTGCCTCGCTGTTTACTGGCGGCCTTCGCCGTGTCCGAGCACGACGTACTTCAGCGACGTCAGCCCTTCCAGGCCGACGGGGCCGCGTGCGTGCAGCTTGTCGTTCGAGATGCCGATTTCCGCGCCGAGGCCGAATTCGAAGCCGTCCGCGAAGCGCGTCGACGCGTTGACCATCACGCTCGCCGAATCGACCTCGCGCAGGAACCGCATCGCGCGGTCGTGATCCTCGGTGACGATCGCGTCCGTGTGGTGCGAGCCGTAATGGTTGATGTGCTCGATCGCGGCGTCGAGGCCGTCGACCACCTTGATCGCGAGCACCGGTGCGAGATATTCGGTGTGCCAGTCTTCCTCGGTGGCATCGACGAGCGGGCCGACACCCGCATCGGCGAGCACCGCGCGCGCGGCCGCATCGACGCGCAGTTCGACCTGCTTGTCGCGATACAGCTTGCCGAGCGGCGGCAGCAGCGTCGCCGCGATACCGCTCGAAACGAGCAGCGTCTCCATCGTGTTGCAGGTGCCGTAGCGGTGCGTCTTCGCGTTGTCGCAGACGGTCAGCGCCTTCGCGAGATCGGCGCGTTCGTCGACGTACACGTGGCAGATGCCGTCGAGGTGCTTGATCATCGGCACGCGCGCCTCGTTGATCAGGCGCTCGATCAGGCTCTTGCCGCCGCGCGGCACGATCACGTCGACGTATTCGGTCATCGTGATCAGCTTGCCGACCGCCGCGCGATCGGCCGTCGCGACGACCTGCACCGCGTCCTGCGGCAGGCCGGCTGCTTCGAGCCCTTCGCCGATCAGCTTCGCGAGCGCCGCGTTCGATTCGAGCGCTTCGGAGCCGCCGCGCAGGATCGTCGCATTGCCCGACTTCAGGCACAGCGCAGCCGCGTCGATCGTGACGTTCGGGCGCGATTCGTAGATGATGCCGATCACGCCGAGCGGCACGCGCATCTGGCCGACCTGAATCCCGCTCGGGCGGTACTTGAGGTTGCCGATCTCGCCGATCGGATCGGCCAGCGCCGCCACCTGGCGCAAGCCCTCGACCATCGTCTTCAGCGCCTTGTCCGACAGCGTCAGGCGATCGACGAACGCCGCATCGAGCCCCTTTTCACGGGCACGAGCGACATCGCGCGCATTCGCGTCCTTCAGCACCTGCGCGTTGCGTTCGATCGCACGCGCCACGGCGTCGAGCGCCGCGTTCTTCGCGGCCGTGCTGGCGCGCGCCATCGCGCGGGAAGCGTGCCGGGCGCGACGGCCCAGGTCGGTCATGTACTGATCGATATCCATCGTGTGACTCGAGAAGCGCGCCGCGCTGGGCGGCATGAATTCGTGGGGAAGCGTGAGCGGCGGCGGCCGGAGAGCCGCGCCAGCTATCGAAACATTGTAAGCGGGTTGCGCAGCGCGCGCTGAAGGCCCGGACGGGACTTAGCGTCGCACGCGCCCCGCGGTCGGCGGTCGCTCGCCGCGGGCACCGGCCACCGTCATCGCGAGCTGGAACAGCCCGTCCCACGGATCGGGCGGCGGTTCGTCCTGCGTGCGGCGGCCCGGTGCGACGGCCGTGAGCCCCTTGACCTGACGGTCGAGCTTCGCGGCAAACGCCAGCGCCTTCTCGAGCACGGCTTCGGACACGCGATTCAGCGCGGGGCCGACCAGCCGCTCGCGCGGCCCCCACACGCGGTTCTCGCGCAGCAGCGTCGCCAGCGGCTTGCCGGCCGTCGTGCCGCGCTTGATCCGCAGCAGCGTGCGCAATTCCTCGACGACGGCCCACATCACGAGCACGATCGCCTCGCCCTCGCCCTTCAACCCGTCGATCATCCGCGCGAGCCGCGCGGCGTCGCCGGCGAGCATGGCTTCGTTCAGCTTGAACACGTCGTAACGCGCGACGTTCAGCACCGCGTCGTGCACCTGCTCGAACGACAGCGCCCCCTGCGGATACAGCAGCCCGAGCTTCTGGATTTCCTGGTGTGCGGCAAGCAGGTTGCCTTCGACGCGCTCGGCGATGAACTGCAGCGCACGCCGCCCGTCCTCGCCAGGCGCGGCGCGCTGGCCCTGCATCGCGAGGCGCTGGCCGATCCAGTTCGGCAGTTGCGCGCGGTCGACCGGATCGATCTTCAGCGCGACACCGCCGTTCTGCAGCGCGGTGAACCACGCGGATTTTTGCGTGGCCGCGTCGAGGCGCGGCAACGTGACGAGCATCAGCGCGTCGGGGTTCGGCGTGGCCGCGAGCGTCTTCAGCGCATCGGCGCCTTCCTTGCCGGGCTTGCCCGACGGAATGCGCAGCTCGATCAGCTGGCGCTCGCCGAACAGCGACATCGCCTGGGTTGCGCCGAGCAGCACGCTCCAGTCGAAGCCGCGCTCGACCGTATGCACCGAACGCTCGGTGAAACCGGCCGCGCGCGCGGCCGCACGAATGCGGTCGCACGCTTCCTGCGCGAGCAGCGGCTCGTCGCCGTAGACGGTATAGAGCCCGGCCAACCCCTTCGCGAGGTGCGGCTCCAGCGCATCAAGTCGCAGTTGCATCGATACGTGCGCCGTCGATCAGAGCGGCGGCGGCGGCAGCGGCGCGCGCGGTGCGACGCCCGGCACCACGTCTTCCGGCGCCGGCGTCAGCGAATGGACGATCGCGAGACGCCGCATCAGCTGGTCGACCGCATCGTTCTGCATGTCGCCGTACAGGATGTCGGCTTCCTGCGCCTTCGCGTTCGTGTACTGGTCGCTGTACGTCATCGCGCGGTTCAGCGCGATCGCGCTCGGCGGGATCAGCACCGTGCCGTCCTTGCTCGTCAGCGTGTAGTTCAGCGTATAGAACAGCGCGTATTCCTGCACCGAGCCGTACTTGTTGAGCGTCAGCGTGTTCTGGCCACGCGACTCCCACATGCGCAGCACGGCATCGGCGTCGTCCGCCGACTTGACGATCTTCGTGTCGCTGCCGGCCTCGACGAGGCGCACGAGGCGCGCCTCGACCGGCGCCGGCGCGCCGGCGATCAGCAGGTGCTTGAACGCGTAGTCCTGCTGGCCGCGCAACTGGAAGCCGCATGCCGACAGCGCAACCGCGCTGCCGACAGCGAGCATCAAAAACGATCTGCGGATCACCTTCGCTCCTTCTGGGTACGTCCGACGGCCAGCGGCCGTCAGACGACGATGTTCACGAGGCGGCCCGGCACGACGACGATCTTCTTCGCCGGCTTGCCGTCGCTGAACTTCGCGAACGCGTCGTCGGCCACTGCCGCGGCTTCGATCGCCTCGCGGCTCGCGTCCTTCGCCACCTTCAGCGCGCCGCGCACCTTGCCGTTCACCTGCAGCACGAGTTCGATCTCGGCCTGCTCGAGCGCGGCCTCGTCGACCTTCGGCCACGGTGCGTCGAGCAGCGGCCCGAATTCGTCCGCGTAGCCAAGCGCCTTCCACAGCTCGAACGTGACGTGCGGCACGACCGGGTACAGCACGCGCAGCAGCACGCCGTACGTTTCACGCAGCACGCCGGGCGTCGCGCCCTTCGCGCCGTCGATCGCGTTCAGCATCTTCATCGCAGCCGACACGACCGTGTTGTACTGCAAGCGCTGGTAGTCGAAATCGGCCTGCTTCAGCACGTTGTAGATCTCGCGGCGCAGCGCCTTGTCGGCTTCGCCGAGCGCGGCCGCGTCGAAGCCCGCGCGCGCGGCGAGCGCTTCGCGGTTCGCCGCGCCGAAGCTCCACACGCGGCGCAGGAAGCGGCTCGCGCCCTCGACGCCCGCACCCGACCACTCGAGTTGCTGCTCGGGCGGCGCGGCGAACATCGTGAACAGGCGCGCGGTATCGGCACCGTACTGGTCGATCAGCACCTGCGGATCGACGCCGTTGTTCTTCGACTTCGACATCTTCTCGATGCCGCCGAGCACGACCGGCTGGCCGTCCGTGTTCAGCGTCGCGCCGACCGGGCGGCCCTTGTCGTCATGCGTGACCGTCACGTCGGCCGGGTTGTACCAGGTCTTCTTGCCGGAAGCGTCTTCACGGTAGAACGTCTCGTTCAGCACCATGCCCTGCGTGAGCAGGTTCTTCGCCGGCTCACCGAACTTCACGAGGCCGAGGTCGCGCATCACCTTGGTCCAGAAGCGCGAATACAGCAGGTGCAGGATCGCGTGCTCGATGCCGCCGATGTACTGATCCATCGGCATCCAGTAATCGGTGCGCGCATCGACCATCGTCTCGGCATCCGGCGCCGTGTAGCGCGAGAAGTACCACGACGAATCGACGAAGGTGTCCATCGTGTCGGTTTCGCGCTTGGACGCCGCACCGCATTTCGGGCACGTGCAGTTCAGGAACGCTTCCGACTTCGCGAGCGGGTTGCCCGAGCCGTCCGGCACGAGGTCTTCCGGCAGCATGACGGGCAGATCCTGCTCGGGCACCGGCACGTCGCCGCACGACGGGCAGTGGATGATCGGGATCGGCGTGCCCCAGTAGCGCTGGCGCGACACGCCCCAGTCGCGCAGGCGCCACGTGACCTGCTTGTCGCCGAAGCCGCCGGCCTTCAGGTCGGCCGCGACCGCGTCGACGGCTTCCGTGTAGCGCAGGCCGTCGTACTTGCCGCTGTTCACGCAGGCTGCGACTTCCTTGTCGCCGTACCACTCCTGCCATGCGTCGAGCGAGTACTGCTGGCCTTCGGCCGCGATCACCTGCTTGATCGGCAGGTCGTATTTCTTCGCGAACGCGAAATCGCGCTCGTCGTGGCCCGGCACGCCCATCACCGCGCCTTCGCCATAGCTCATCAGCACGTAGTTGCCGATCCACACCTCGACCGGCTCGCCGGTCATCGGATGCGTGACCGAGAAGCCCGTCGCGACGCCCTTCTTCTCCATCGTCGCAACGTCGGCCTCGGCGACGCCGCCGCGCTTGCATTCGTCGATGAACGCCAGCAGTTCCGGCTTGTCCTGCGCGAGACGCGTGGCCAGCGGATGCTCGGCCGCGATCGCGCAGAAGGTGACGCCCATGATCGTGTCGGCGCGTGTCGTGAACACGCGCAGCAGCTTCTTCTCGCCGTCGAGTTCGTACGGGAAGCCGAAGTTCACGCCGAAGCTCTTGCCGATCCAGTTCTGCTGCATGATCTTCACGCGCTCGGGCCAGCCGAGGCCGTCGAGGTCGTTCAGCAGCTCATCCGCGTACTGCGTGATGCGCAGGTAGTACATCGGGATCTCGCGCTTCTCGACGAGCGCGCCCGAACGCCAGCCGCGACCGTCGATCACCTGCTCGTTCGCGAGCACGGTCTGGTCGACCGGGTCCCAGTTCACGGTGCCCGTCTTCTTGTACGCGATGCCCTTCTCGAGCATCTTCAGGAACAGCCACTGGTTCCACTTGTAGTAGTCGGGCTTGCACGTCGCGATCTCGCGCGACCAGTCGATCGCGAGGCCCATCGACTGCATCTGGCCCTTCATGTAGTCGATGTTGTCGTAGGTCCACTTCGCGGGCGGCACGCCGTTCGCCATCGCGGCGTTCTCGGCCGGCATCCCGAACGCGTCCCAGCCCATCGGCATCAACGTGTTGTAGCCGTTCATCCGCAGATAGCGGTACATCACGTCGTTGATCGTGTAGTTGCGCACGTGACCCATGTGCAGCTTGCCGGACGGGTACGGCAGCATCGATACGCAGTAGAACTTGGGCTTCTGCGAATCTTCCTTCGTCTTGTAGGCATCGGCTGCGCGCCAGTCGCCCTGGGCGGCGGCTTCGACGTCGGCGGGTACGTATCTCTCGTGCATGGTGTGGTTCGGACTAGGCTTTAAGCGGCGCGACGGCGCGCGCGCAGGAGTGGATCGAAAATCGTGCTTGCCCGGCGGACCTGCAGGTTCGCTGTTGCCGGACCTGTTCGCGGTTTCCGGGCATTTTCGGGGTAACCCGCAGCATGCCCGGGTAGCCTGGAAAATTCCGGGTTACCTGAAAAAAGCCTGCCAACCGGGAAAAACGTTGATTATACCGCCCGCGCCCGCCCATTCGACCGGTCTTGCGGCGTGTGGCCCGATCCCGCGGCAGGGACGGGCCCGCCGGATCCGCTCAGCGGTTGGCCGGCACGGCGGGCGCCGCCGCGGAACCGCCCGCCTGCGGCGGCACGTCGGTCACGAAGCCGATCCGTGTGAGGCCGGCGGCCTGCGCGGCGCCCATCACCTGCGCGATCACGTCGTAGCGGGTCGCGCGCGACGCGCGCAGCCGCAGCTCGGGCGGCGCGCCGCCCGCGGCGGCGGCCCGGAAGCGCGCCGGCAGCGCATCGAGCGCCACGGGCGCGTCGTCCCAGTACAGCTTGCCCGCGTCGTCGATCGACAAGGTGACGGATTGCGGCGTGTCGCGCGCGACGCTGGCCGCGACCTTCGGCAGGTCGAGCCGGATCGCGTGCGTCATCAGCGGCGCGGTGATGATGAAGATGACGAGCAGCACCAGCATCACGTCGATCAGCGGAGTCATGTTGATCTCCGCCATCGGCGCGGACGTCTTGTGGTGCTCGAGTCCGCCGAATGCCATGGTCGCTCCTCCGGAATGCGCGCGTCAGGCTCCCTGCGCGCACACGAACACGTGCAGGTCGCGCGCGAAGCCGTCGAGTTCCTCGGCGAGCTGCCGCACGAGCCGCCCGAGGATGTTGTAGGCCAGCACCGCGGGAATCGCGACGACGAGCCCGAACGCGGTCATGATCAGCGCCTCGCCGACCGGCCCCGCGACGTTCTCGATCTGCGCCTGCCCGCTCGCGGCGATGCTGCCGAGCGCGTGGTAGATGCCCCACACGGTGCCGAGCAGCCCGACGAACGGCGCAGTGCTGCCGATCGACGCGAGCAGCACCTGGCCGAATTCGAGGCGCCGCTGCGAGCGCAGCATCGCATGCCGCAACGCGCGCAGCACGCGTTCGCTGCGTTCGACGCGCGCGGCCAGCGCGGCCGGGTCGTGATCGTCGGCCGCATCGCGCGCGGCTTCGGCGAGCGGCACGAACACACGCTCGCGATCGGCGCCGGCGAGCGCGGCAATGCCCGCGTCGAGCGACGGCGCGCGCCAGAACGCGGCGAGCGCGCGCGGCCCCTGCCGCTTCGCGCGGATCAGGAGCCAGGCTTTCATGAGGAGGAAGCACCAGCTGGCGATGGACATCGCCAGCAGCACATAGGCGACGGCATGCGTGATCGCATCGCCGCTTTCGAGGTAGTGGACAACGCCGGTGGGTATCGCCATCGGAGTTTCCCCGTGGTGTCAGCGCAGGCCGAGCACGTCCTGCATGTCGAACAGGCCGGCGCCGCGCGCCGACAGGAAGCGGACCGCGCGCAGCGCGCCCTGCGCGTACGACACGCGGCTCGACGACTTGTGCGTGATCTCGATGCGCTCGCCGATCCCGGCGAACAGCACGGTGTGATCGCCGACGATGTCGCCGCCGCGCACCGCAGCGAAGCCGATCGACGACGGATCGCGCTCGCCCGTCACGCCGTGGCGGCCGTACACCGCGCAGTCGTCGAGCGAGCGCCCGAGCGCGCCGGCGACGGCTTCACCCATCATCAGCGCGGTGCCCGACGGTGCGTCGACCTTGTGGCGATGATGCGCCTCGATGATCTCGATGTCGTAGCCGTGCGAGAAATGCTTCGCCGCGAATTCGAGCAGCTTCAGCGTGACGTTCACGCCGACGCTCATGTTCGCCGCGAACACGATGCCGATCTTGCCCGCCGCGGCCTGCAACCCGGCCTTCTGCTCGGCGGTGAAGCCGGTCGTGCCGATCACGAGCTTCACGTCGTGGCGCAGCGCGGCCTCGATATGGGCCATCGTGCCTTCCGGACGCGTGAAATCGATCAGGTAGTCGGCCTGCGCGAATACGGCGTCGAGGTCGGCACTCAGCTTGACGCCGGTGTCCTTGCCGAGGAACGCGCCGGCGTCCTGGCCGAGGAACGGCGAATCGGCGCGGTCGAGCGCGCCGACGAGCTGCGCGTCGGAATCGTTGAGAACGGCTTCGATCAGCATCCGGCCCATTCGGCCCGATGCCCCGGCAATCGCAATCTTCATGGCTTTCTACACGACAAGTCTAAAGGCGGGCGGCGCATGCCGCCCTGTTTCCGCACGCGGACTTACTGCGCCGGCGCGGTGATCGGCTGGTTCTGCAGCGTATCCGAGCCTTGCGGGCCGACCGGCGGCGACGCCTCGTTCGACGCGTTCGGCGGCGGCGGACGATGGAACTGGAACTGCGGCTGGATCGCCGGAACCGCGCCCGGCGGCTGGCCGCCCGGCACCGGCGCACCGCCGGCAGCCTGCGTGGACGGCGCGAACCGCCGTGCGGCCGTGCCCTGGCCCGACACCTGGTTGGTCGCGCGGTTCGCCGCACGGGCGGCCTGCGCGTTCGCCTCCTGGTCGTCCACCGCACCGGACACCGGCGCGGCGGACGGGCTGGCGACAGCCTCCGGCGCCGGCGCGCTCGCCGCCGCTTGCGCGGCGCTCGCGGCTGCGGCAGCCTCGGCGGCCTGCTTCGCCGCTGCGGCCGCCTTCGCCTTCTTGCCGCCGCGGTCGCCGTCGATATCGGCCAGCAGGTCGAGCTCCGAAGGCAGGTTGTCCGCCCCCGTCCAGCCCGCCAGGCGATCGCCCGAGAACGTCACGACGAGATCGCGCTGCTGGACGACTGCCGTCGAGCCACGCTTGAAGTAGAAGAGGTAATCCCAGCGGTCGGCGTGGAACATGTCGGCCAGCAGCGGGGTGCCGAGCAGCGCGCGCACCTGCTCGCGCGACATGCCGACCTGCAGCTGCGCGGCTTTCTCCTGCGACACGAAGTTGCCTTGCACGACGGTGATCCGGTAGGGGGTGATGCTCTGCGCGATGCGCTGCGTCACGCTGTCGTACGACGAACAACCAGCCAGCGCGGCAACGGCGGCGGCAGCGATGATGACACTCCGCATGCGGCTCCTCTGAAAGTGCGAAAGAGATTCTGGAATCATTTCCCTCACCGTGCAGGCCCGCGTCGCAGGCCGCGCGTGTTTCTGGAACGGCGAAAAGCCGGTAACATTGAAGCCCTGCATTGTACTCTAGGGATGCCTAGCCATGACCAATCCGACGGATCTCAAGAATATCGGGCTAAAGGCCACCCTACCGCGCCTCAAGATTCTCGAGATCTTCCAGCAAAGCCCGGTGCGCCACCTGACGGCAGAAGACGTCTACCGGAACCTGCTCAACGAGCAGCTCGACATCGGGCTGGCCACCGTCTACCGCGTGCTGACGCAGTTCGAGCAGGCAGGCCTGCTCTCGCGCAGCAACTTCGAATCCGGCAAGGCCGTGTTCGAACTGAACGAAGGCTCGCACCACGACCACCTCGTGTGCCTCGATTGCGGCCGCGTCGAGGAATTCTTCGACGCCGAGATCGAAGGCCGCCAGCAGGCGATCGCGAAGGAGCGCGGCTTCCGGCTTCAGGAGCACTCGCTCGCGATGTATGGTTCCTGCACGACCGAGAACTGCCCGCACCGCAAGCACTGATTCGCGCGCTCCGCGCACGCAGCACGGCCCGGCCGGCATCTCGCCGCCCGGGCCGTGTTCTTTTCGGGATAGCGGCAACGCGCCGCCGCGTGAGTCGTGTGCAGTCGTGCGCCCCAGGCTTTCGAAAACCCTTCGACAAGTCCGCCCGGGCTGCCGCCAGGCAGCCGGAGCCCGGCATTGCACTTGCGTCAGGCCGCGCAGGCCGGCTCGAACTCGAGCGCCCAGGCGCGCTCGAGCGGGATCTCGTCGCAGTTCGGTTGCGTGCCGCCGCGATCGATGATCACGAAATCGCTGACCGCATCGAGCGCAAGCAGCGGATGGTGCCAGACGCCCTTCGCATAATTCACGCCCTGCCAGCCTTGCGCGAGGAACGCGCGCATCGCGTCGGGCCGGAACTCGCCGGCCGGCGCGACGACGATCGCGTAGCGCGACACGGCCGCGAGCGGAATGAACGCCTGGCTGCCGTGCGGATGGCGCTCCATCAGCGTGAGCGCGACCGGCAGCGCGCGCGGCTGCGCACGGAACACGCTGACGAGCGGACGACCGCCGTCCGCGCACACATCGATCGTCGCGAGATCGTGGAAGCGCTCGGTCGTGCCGCCGTTGATCGGGAAATGACGTGCGCCTTCGAGCGCGATCACGTCGCCGAACGGCGCGAACGCTTCGCGCGTCAGGCGCTCGACGCGCAGGATGGGGGATTCGCTCATGCCGTTGCCCTCCCTCAAGCCGGCTCGCCCCACAGACGCAGGCGCGACACGCCGCCGTCCGGGAAGATGTTGAAACGCACGTGCGTGACGGGGCCGAGCGCGGCAAGCCGGTCGAACGTGTGGACGTGGTCCATCTGCAGCTTCTGCTCGCCGAGCAGTTCGGCCCAGAACATCGCCTGCGTGACGAGCGAATCGTCGGTGCCGCCCATGACCCGCGCGGCCTGCAGCGAGCAGCGGTCGGGGAAATTGCCCTTGAAGAACGCGGTATCGACCTCGACGCGCCGGATGATGCCCGGCCGCGCGAGCGCGACGATCGCCCAGTCGTTGCCGGGCTCGCGGCGCCGCCGCGTTTCCCAGCCGTCGCCCATGTTCACGCCGCGCCCCGGCATCAGCATCTGCGACGCCGGGCCGAAGTGCTGGTTGTTCGCGGCCACCAGGTAGCCGCCGTTCTCGATTGCCGCGAGATCGACGAGCTCGCCAGCCGGCACCTGGCGCCAGTCGCGCTGCGGCAAGCCGTACACGCGCAGCCGCGCGAGGCCACCGTCCGGGTACAGGTTCACGCGCAGGTGCGTATAGGGCCGTGCATCGTCGACGCTCACGTAGTGATGCGAATTGCCCTGCAGCGTCGTCGCCGGGACGATCGGGCGCCATTCGGCGTCGTCGGGCGGCGTGTCGCCTTCGGCGACGCACGCGTCGATCGACGCGGCCGGCGGGAAGTTACCGGTGAAGTGGCTCGTATCGAGGTCGACGCCGTAGATCACACCCGGCCGCGCAAGCCGCACCACGCAGAAGTCATGGCCGGTCGTGCGCTTGCGGCGCGTTTCCCAGCCGTCCATCCACTTGCCGTGGTCGTCGTACTTGCCGGGAATGAACACGGCCGGCTCGGGATTCAGCATGCGCTCCTTCGGCGCGAAGAATTCATCGCTGGCAAAGAGCGCCTGCGCCCCGAGGCGCGGGTCGGCGAGATTCATGTAACGCCGCGTGAAGGCCGGCGCATTCGGATCAAGGATGGGGGCTGCCATGTCGTCTCCTGATATTTGATGGCGTGCCGGCGCATCGAGGCGCCGGCCGCATGAATTCCGGTTGCGCGGAGCGACCTGGGGAAGCCGCCCCGCGCGGTGGCGCTCAGAGCGCGTGAGCCTGGTCGCCGGCGACCGGCGCCGCGCGATCTTCCTCTTCGGCCGGCACGTAGCGCAGCTCGCGGTTCAGCACGCGTTTCGCGCGGGCACGATCGATGTCGTTCTCCCACACCGCGACGACCACCGTCGCGACGCAGTTGCCGATCAGGTTGGTCAGCGCGCGGGCGATGCCGACGAACCAGTCGACCGGCAGGATCAGCACGAGGCCGAGCACCGGAATCGCGGGAATCGCCGACAGGGTCGCCGCGAGGATCACGATCGCCGAGCCCGGGATCCCGTGCGCACCCTTCGACGTGACGAGCGACACGAGCAGCACGACGATCAGGTCATGCGTCGACAGCGGCGTGTTGGTGGCCTGCGCGATGAACAGCACGGCGAGCGTCAGGTAGATCGAGAAGCCGTCGAGGTTGAACGAATAGCCGGTCGGGATCACGAGGCCGACCGTCGAATCCTTCACGCCCATGTATTCGAGCTTGCGCATCACCTGCGGCAGCACCGCATCCGACGACGCCGTACCGAGCACGATCGACAGTTCCTCGCGCAGGTAGCGGATCAGCTTGAACACCGAGAAGCCCGCGAGCCGCATCACGATGCCGAGCACGACCGTGACGAACACGAAGCAGCTCAGGTAGAACACCGCGACCAGATAGCCGAGCTGCTTGAGCGACGCGACGCCGTACTTGCCGGTCGTGAACGCGATCGCACCGAGCACGCCGAGCGGTGCGAGCTTGATGATGAAGCCGATGATCCGGAAGAACACGTGCGACAGTTCCTCGATCAGCGAGTTGACGCGCTGCGCCTTGTCGCCGAGCAGCGACAGCGCGGAGCCGAACAGCACCGCGAACACGAGGATCTGCAGGATGTCGCCCTTCGCGAACGCGTCGATCGCGGTCTCGGGGATGATCTTCATCAGGTAGCCGGCCGTGTCCTTCAGGCTTTCGGCGTTCTTCGCATAGGACGCGAGCGACGACGCATCGAGCGAACGCAGGTCGATGTTCATCCCGACGCCCGGACGCGTGAGCCACGCAAGCACGAGCCCGATGCCGAGCGCGAGCGTCGTCATGACCTCGAAGTAGATGACGGCCTTCAGGCCGACCCGGCCGACCTTCTTCAGGTCGCCCGCGTTGGCCATCCCGCTGACCACGACGCAGAACACGATCGGCCCGATCACCATCTTGATGAGCTTCAGGAAGCCGTCGCCGAGCGGTCGCAGCGACTCGGCGAAATGCGGGAAGAACGCGCCCAGCGCGATCCCTAGAACAAGTGCGACGACTACCCGGCCAAACAGCGAGTTGAGGAATTTCGACACGGCGCTCTCCCGATCCAACGGTTGCAGTTTCGTCTGTTCATACTGGTAAGACCAGTGATGTTATGGGGGATAGTAGGAAGCCGATATAGTGGCGTCAAGGACGGACAAAATAGGGATTTCCCGCCCCTACCGCGCCGGGTTTCGATGCACCGGACAGGGGCAGATCGTGGCTTTCCCGTAGGCCGGCCATGCACCGCCTGCGTGCGGATTACAATGCCGGTCAGACCGGCCAAAGTTCACATCATGAAAAACGTTCCGCATACCGTGACCGACGCCGCCATCGCGACGATCCGCGACCGGATCGAGGCAGGCGTTTATCCGGTCGGCAGCCTGCTGCCGGCCCAGCGCCAGCTCTCCGAGGAGCTGGAGATCAGCCGTGCATCGCTGCGCGAGGCGCTCTCGACGCTCGAGGCGCTCGGGATGCTGCGCATCCGCGCCGGCAAGGGCGTGTATGTCGAAAGCGCGCAGGCCACGGCCGCGCACGCATGGCAGTTCGCCGAGGAGTCGTCGCCGCCCGACACGTACCAGATGCGCTATGCGCTCGAAGGGTTCGCCGCGCGGATGGCCGCGCACGTCGTCAGCGACGACGACATCGCGTGGTTCGAGGACAACCTCGCCGACCTGCACGTCGCGCTCACCGAAAGCGCGCTCGACGAGGCGTCGCAGCTCGACTTCGACTTCCACATGCGGATCATCCATCTCGCCGGCAACGCGGCGATCGAATCGGTGCTGCGCAGCAGCGCGGACATCATGAAGGAAAGCCAGCGCATGCCGTTCTACCGGCGCGAGTTGCTGCTGTCGACGTGGCAGGAGCACCGCGCGATCGTCGACGCACTGATCGCGCGCGATGCGGCCGCCGCCGGCACGGCGATCGAAACGCACATCGCGAACGCCGCGCAGCGCGCGGGCATCTTCTTCCCGACGCCGCGCACGTAATGCGGCCGGGCGGTCGGGCGATCGAGCGGCTGCCCGCCGCGCACGCCGGCCGGTCGTAGCAGTCAAGCTCCCGACGGATCGCGATACGCAAGCGCACGCTCGATGAACGCGCGCGCCGCGACGCTGCGGTACGCGCCCTTGCGTGTCAGCAGCGCGGCCGTGCGCGCGGGCAGCGGCGGATCGATCTCCAGCGCGCACAGGTCGGCGCTCTCGCGCGCGACCGCGTCGGGCAGCACCGTCGCGAGCCGGCCGCCCCGCACGAGCGCCAGCACCGCGCTGATCGTATTCGTCTCGATCGCGATCTTCGGCCGCGCGCCGTGCTCGATGAAATACCGGTCGATGCGCTCGCGCGTCGCGAACGCGCGGCTCAGCAGCACCAGCGGCTCGCCGCCGAGCTCGGCCGGCGTCAGTGCGCGGCGGCGCCGCGCGAGACGATGCGTGCGGCCCGTCACGAGCGCGAGCGGCTCGTCCCACAGCGGCAACGCGTCGATGTCCGGCGCGCGCGGCGGCATGAACGCGAAGCCCGCGTCGAGCCGATCGTCGGCGAGCAGCGCCTCGATGCGTTCCTGCGGCATCGCATCGATCGTCAGCGTGACGTTCGGATAGTCGGCATGGAACCCATCGATCAGCGAGCCGCTCAGGTAGGCCGCGAAGGTCGGCATCATCGCGAGCCGCAGCGATCCGCTGCCGAGATCGGCGACGTCGTGCAGCGCGCGCTGCCCCGTATCGAGCTCGTGCAGCGCGGCGCGCGCATGGCGCGCATAGACCTCGCCGAATTCGGTGAGCTGCACCGTGCGGCCCGAGCGGTCGAACAACTGCACGCCGAGCGTTTCCTCGAGCTGGCGCACCTGCTGCGACAGCGTCGGCTGCGAGACGTGCAGCGCGTCGGCCGCGCGCGTGAAACTGCGCTGCTCGGCGACGGCCAGGAAATAGCGGATGTGGCGCAGTAGCATGGCGGCCGACGTATTGGTTTGACCAATGGAGACCATAACGATCCAGTCTTGGACGCTATGGTTCGACTCCCGCATCATACGCACATCCGTTCCCGTGCATCGCGGCTGTCACCGCACTGGAACGGCTCGCCCGGGCCCGCCCTGCCTCCGCACGACGATCCGCCGCCCGCCCGATCCGGGCCCGGCCGCGATCCGCCCGGCGCGCATCGGCTCACCGCCGATCCGTCGACGCCGGCCCCGATTTCCGCCACCCCGCGCAGCCGGCGGCCCCGTGCCGCCGGACGGCGCCGCTGTTTTTCGCGACCATGGAACCGCATCACGACACCCATCCTCCCCTCACCCGCGGCATGACGCTGCTGTTCGCCTGCGCATGCGGCATCGTCATCGGCAACATCTACTACGCGCAGCCGCTGCTCGCCGCGATCGCGCGCAGCTTCGGGCGCGCGCCGGCCGAGCTCGGCTATCTCGTCACGCTGACGCAGCTCGGCTATGCGGCGAGCCTGCTGCTGATCGTCCCGCTCGGTGACGCGGTCAACCGCCATACGCTGATCGTGCGGCTGCTGATGCTCAATGTTGTCGCACTGATCGCGGTCACGTTCAGCACGAACTTCACGATGTTCGTCGTCGCGAACGTCGCGGTCGGCTTCGTCACCTGTTCGACGCAGCTGCTCGTGCCGTTCGCCGCATCGCTCGCCGATGCGCGCTCGCGCGGCCGCGCGGTCGGCACCGTGATGAGCGGGCTGCTGCTCGGCATCCTGCTCGCGCGCGTGGCGGCCGGCGCGATCGCCGACGGGTTCGGCTGGCGTGCGGTGTACGGCGTCGCGGCGGTGATGGTGGCGGCGCTGACCGTCGTGCTCGCCATGAAGCTGCCGAAGGACCGCCGCGAGGCGCGCCTCGACTATGCGGCGCTGATGAGGTCGCTCGTCGCGCTGGTGCACGCGCAACCGCTGATCGCACTGCGCTCCACCTACGGCGCGCTCGTGTTCGCGTGCTTCAGCCTGCTGTGGACGGGCCTCACGTTCCTGCTGAGCCAGCCGCCATACAGCTATTCCGAAGGGCAGATCGGCCTGTTCGGCGTCGTCGGCGCGGTGGGCGCGCTCGCGGCGACGTCGGCCGGCCGGCTCGTCGATCGCGGGCACGGCAATGCGGCGACGGGGTTGTTCGCGGCGGCCGTGCTCGCGTCGTTCGCGCTGATCGCGACCGGCGCACACGCCCTTGCAGCGCTGATCGCGGGCATCCTGCTGCTCGACGTCGGCGTGCAGGGCATGCACATCTCGAACCAGAGCGTGATCTATGCGCTGGCCGGCAACGCGCGCAGCCGCGTGACGACGATCTACCTGACGAGCTACTTCATCGGCGGCGCATTCGGTTCGTTCGCGGCGAGCGTCGCGTACGGCGTCGACGGCTGGCGCGGCGTGTGCGTCGCGGGCGCGGCGCTTGCCGGTGTGTTGATCGCGCTGTGGCTCGTGTCGCAGCGCATCGGCGTGCGGCAGGTCACGCAGTAATGCGGTCAGTCGTTTCCTTGCCACCATGAGAAAAGGCACGCCTCGCGAATCGCGGGCGTGCCTTTTCTCCGATGGGGTCGAGACCGTCGCGCGCTAGCGCGTGACCGCGATCGTCACGCAGCCTCGTCCGCGAAGTCGATCAGCACCTTCATCGCGCGCTGCCGGTCGCCGGCCAGTTCGAACGCGAGGTTCGCATCGCGCATCGGGAACACGCGCGTGACGGCCGGGCGCAGGTCGACGCGCCCCGCATTGATGAGTTGCACCGCGAGCGCGAATTCGGCGTGAAAACGAAACGACCCGCAGATCGACAACTCCTTCGCGACCACGACGTTCTGCGGCAGGCTGACATCACCGCCAAGCCCGAGCTGCACGACGACCCCGCGCGGACGCATCACGTCCAGCCCGTCGCGCAGCGCGCGCGCATTGCCCGAACACTCGATCATCATGTCGAACGTGCCCTTGTCGGCACCGTAACGCTCGACCCAGCCGGCATCGGCCATTACGTTGATCGTGCGGTCGGCGCCGAGCGCGCTCGCCACTGCCAGCGGCGCCTCGACGACGTCGGTCGCGACGATCTCCGCCGCGCCGTGCACGCGCGCCGCCGCGACCGCCAGCACGCCGATCGGCCCGCAGCCCGACACGAGCACGCGCTTGCCGATCAGCGGGCCCGCGCGCAACACCGCATGCAACCCGACGGCGAACGGTTCGGCGAGCGCCGCGAGCGACAGCGGCACGTGATCGGCGACCTTCACGCACTGCACCGCGTCGCACACGAGTGCGTTGCGGAACGCGCCCTGCACGTGCGGCATCCGCATCGCGCTGCCGTAGAAGCGCATGTCGAGACACTGGTTCGGCAGCCCTTCGAGACAGTAGCGGCACGCGCCGCACGGCCGGCTCGGATTGACCGCGACGCGATCGCCGACCTTCACCGACGTCACGTCCGGCGCCACTTCCGCGACCGTGCCGGCCACCTCGTGGCCCAGCACCATCGGCTGCTGCAGCCGGATCGCACCGAAGCCACCGTGCCGGAAGTAATGGAGATCGGAGCCGCAGATGCCGCCCATCGCGACATCGACGCGCACCTGGCCCGGGCCGATCTCGCCCGCGTCCTGCTCTTCCACCCGCAAGTCGTTCGGCCCGTGGATCACGACACACATGCATCGCATACGCATGACATTCCTCCCTTTCCTAAACGGCGGCGGTCAGGCCGCCGTCGACGAACAGCGTCTGGCCGTTCACGAAATCGGACGCGGCCGATGCGAGGAAGATCGCCGCACCGCACAGCTCGTCGACGCGCCCCCAGCGCCCGGCCGGCGTGCGCTTGCACAGCCAGTCCGAGAACGCTGCGTCGTCGACCAGTGCGCGGTTGAGTTCGGTTTCGAAATAGCCGGGCGCGAGGCCGTTCGCCTGGATGCCGTGGCGGGCCCAGTCGGCACACATCCCTTTCGTCAGCATCCGCACCGCGCCCTTGGTCGCCGCGTACGGCGCGATCGTCGGCCGCGCGAGCTCGCTCTGCACCGAGCAGATGTTGATGATCTTCCCATGGCCGCGCGCGATCATGTGCCGCGCGACGGCCTGCGCGACGTTGAACACGCCGTCGAGGTTCACGCGCATCAGCGCATGCCAGTCGTCGGGCTCGAAGGCGTCGAGCGGCGCGCGGCGCTGGATGCCCGCGTTGTTCACGAGGATGTCGATCGCGCCGACGCGCGCCTCGAATTCGTCGATCGCCGCGCGCACCTGTGCGTGCTCGGCGACGTCGAATACCGCATGGTCGGCCGCGAAGCCTTCGTCGCGGAAATGGCGCGCGAGCGTCGCGGCCTTCTCTTCATTGCGATCGTTGATGACGATCGCCGCGCCGGCTTCCGCCAGCCCGCGGGCGAGCGTCAGCCCGATCCCGCGTCCGGAACCCGTGATCAGTGCGCGGCGGCCGTCAAGGCGGAACCGTTCAAGCGCGTGGGTCATGCGTGTCTCCTCGTGCCAGTCGAGCCGGCGGCCCATCGCGGCCGGTCTCGCGTCGACGGTATCTTCGGCTACCGGCCGCTTGCTGCGCCAATGGTCTTTTTTGATCCGGTTATCATGAAATTTGATTACCGCCCGATCCGGCCCGCCGCCCATGGAACTCAAGCAATTGCGCGCCTTCGTCACGCTCGCCGAAGAGCTGCATTTCGGGCGCGCCGCGCAGCGCCTGTTCATCGTGCAGCCCGCACTGAGCATGCAGATCAAGGCGCTCGAGGAAGCACTCGGCGCGCGCCTGTTCGAGCGCGACCGGCACAAGGTCGAACTGAGCGATACGGGGCGCGTGTTCCTGCCCGAGGCGCGCGCCACGCTGCAGCAGGCCGCGCGCGCGGAGCAGATGGCGCGGCTGTCGAGCCGCGGCGAGATCGGCACGCTGCGGATCGCGTTCGTGTCGTCGGTGCTGCCCGTGCTGCTGCCGGCCGTGCTGCGCACGATGCGCGAGCGCTATCCGCTGATCACGCTCGAACTGAAGGACCTGCCGACGCCCGACCAGATCGCCGCGCTGCGCGACCGGCGGATCGATTTCGGGATGATCCGGCTGCCGGCCGCGTATGCGGGTATCGACACGCGCGTGGTGCTCGAGGAAGGCTTCGTCGTCGCCCTGCCGCTCGACCATCCGCTCGCCGCGCACGATGCGATCACGCCCGCCGCGCTGCGCGGCCAGCCCGCGTTCGTGCTCGCGCGCCGCTACGCGCCGGGCTTTCACGACGACATGCTGCTCGCGCTGAGCCGCGCGGGCACGACGCTCGAGATCGCGCAGGAGTTCGGGGAATTCACGACGATGCTGGCGCTCGTCGCGGCGGGGATGGGAATCGGGCTGATTCCGGCGCAAGCCGCCAGCGCGCTGCCGCCGAACGTACTCGCGCGGCCGCTCGACCTGGCCGGGCACAGAACGGGCATCGGCCTCGCGTGGACCGACCTCGACAGCCCGCTCAAGCGCGCGTTCGTCGCCGCGCTCGAAGAGGCGACGGCGGCATCAGCCAACGACGGCGGGCAATAAAAAAACCCGGCCGGAAAACCGGGCCGGGCTCGTTCGCTACGCCGGCCGCGTTGCGGCGGCCGCGCAACGTGCGGGATTACTTCGCGTTCGCGAATGCGACAGCCGTATCCAGCATGCGGTTCGAGAAACCCCACTCGTTGTCGTACCAGCTCGACACCTTGACGAGGCGGCCCGACACCTTGGTCAGCGTCGCGTCGAACGTCGACGAAGCCGGGTTGTGGTTGAAGTCGATCGACACCAGCGGTGCATCGTTGTAGCCGAGGATGCCCTTCAGCGCGCCTTCCGATGCTTCCTTCATGATCGCGTTGACTTCCTCGACCGTCGTGTCGCGCTTCGCGATGAACGACAGGTCGACGATCGACACGTTGATCGTCGGGACGCGGATCGCGTAGCCGTCGAGCTTGCCGTTCAGTTCCGGCAGCACGAGGCCGACGGCCGAAGCGGCGCCCGTCTTCGTCGGGATCTGGCTGTGCGTGGCCGAACGCGCGCGGCGCAGGTCTTCGTGATAGACGTCCGTCAGCACCTGGTCGTTCGTGTACGCGTGGATCGTCGTCATCAGGCCGGTTTCGAGGCCGATCTTGTCGTTCAGCGGCTTGACGAGCGGCGCGAGGCAGTTCGTCGTGCACGATGCGTTCGAGATCACGGTGTGCTCGGCCTTCAGCACGTCGTGGTTCACGCCGTAGACGATCGTCGCGTCGACGTCCTTGCCGCCCGGCGCCGAGATGATCACCTTCTTCGCGCCGCCCTTCAGGTGCGCGCTCGCCTTTTCCTTGGTCGTGAAGAAGCCCGTGCATTCCATCACGACGTCGACGCCGAGCTCGCCCCACGGCAGCTCGGCCGGGTTGCGGTTCGCCAGCACGCGGATCTTGTCGCCGTTCACGACGAGGTAGTCGCCGTCGACCGACACTTCGCCCGGGAACTTGCCGTGCGCGGTGTCGTACTGGGTCAGGTGCGCATTGGTCTTCGCATCGCCCAGATCGTTGATCGCGACGATCTCGAGATCGTGCTTCTTGCCGTTTTCATAAAACGCGCGCAGCGTGTTGCGGCCGATACGGCCGTAGCCGTTGATTGCGACGCGAATCGTCATGGTCTATCTCCTGATGGCTGAAAAAATTCGTTTCGTGCAGCTTCACGGTGCGACGCGCGCGAGGGGTGGCGCGCGTCGCGTATGTCTTTAGGCCAGCACGGCCTTGGCGGTCTCGACGACGTGTTCGACAGTGAAGCCGAAGTGCTTGAACAGCACGCCGGCCGGCGCCGATTCGCCGAACGTGTCGATCCCGACGACGCCGCCTTCGAGGCCGACGTACTTGTGCCAGAAGGCCGTCACGCCCGCTTCGATCGCGACGCGGCGCACGCCGTGCGGCAGCACGCGCTCACGGTACTCGGCGTCCTGGCGATCGAACACGTTGGTCGACGGCATCGACACGACGCGTGCCGCGATGCCCTGCTGCGCGAGCGGCTCGACGGCCTTCATCGCGAGTTCGACTTCCGAGCCCGTCGCGATCAGGATGATCTTGCGCGCGACGATCTCTTCGTCCCAGTCCTTCAGCACGTAGCCGCCCTTCTCGATGTTCGCGATCTGCGCATCGGTACGCGGGTTGAACGCCAGGTTCTGGCGGCTGAAGATCAGGCTCGACGGACGGTCGGCTGCGATCGCGTGGGTCCACGCAACGGCCGTCTCGACCGTGTCGGCCGGACGCCAGACGTCGTGGTTCGGGATCAGGCGCAGGCTCGACACGTGCTCGATCGACTGGTGCGTCGGGCCGTCTTCGCCGAGGCCGATCGAATCGTGCGTGAACACGAAGATCGACGGCACCTTCATCAGCGCGGCCACGCGCAGCGCGTTGCGGCTGTAGTCGGAGAACGTCAGGAACGTGCCGCCGAACGGCTTGTGGCCGCCGTGCAGCGCGAGGCCGTTGATCGCGGCGCTCATGCCGAATTCGCGCACGCCGTAGTTGATGTGGTTGCCCAGCTGGACGCCCGGGCCTTCCGGATTCGCACGGACCGCCTTCGATGCCTTCCAGTTGGTCAGGTTCGAGCCGGTCAGGTCGGCTGAGCCGCCGAGCAGTTCGGGCAGCGCGGCGGCCAGGCCTTCGATCGCCTGCTGCGACGCCTTGCGGGTCGCCACCGTCTCGCCGCGCTCGTTCGCACCGGCGATGATCGCCGCGGCCTTCTCGGCCCAGTCGGCCGGCAACTGGTTGGCCATCCGGCGCTCGAATTCGGCGGCTTCCGCCGGGAACTTCGCGCGATAGGCAGCGAACGTCGCGTTCCATTCGGTTTCCGCGCGCTTGCCGGCTTCCTTCGCGTCCCACGCCGCATAGACTTCCTGCGGAATCACGAACGGCGCCCACGTCCAGCCGAGCGCTTCGCGCGTCTTCGCGATTTCTTCCGCGCCGAGCGCCGCGCCATGCACGTCGTGGCCGCCTGCCTTGGTCGCCGCGCCCTGGCCGATCACCGTCTTGCAGCAGATCAGCGTCGGCTTGTCCGACAGCTTCGCCTTCGCGATCGCTGCGTCGACCGCGTCGACGTCATGGCCGTTCACGTTCGGGATCACGTTCCAGCCGTAGGCCTCGAAACGCTTCGGGGTGTCGTCGTGGAACCAGTTCACGACGTCGCCGTCGATCGAGATGCCGTTGTCGTCGTACAGCGCGATCAGCTTGTTCAGCTTCAGCGTGCCGGCGAGCGAGCAGGCTTCGTGCGAGATGCCTTCCATCAGGCAGCCGTCGCCGAGGAACACGTACGTGTGGTGATCGACGATCTTCGCGCCGTCACGGTTGAACTCGTCGGCCATCAGCGCTTCGCCGAGCGCCATGCCGACCGCGTTCGCGAGACCCTGGCCGAGCGGGCCGGTGGTCGTCTCGACGCCCGGCGTGATGCCGTACTCCGGGTGGCCCGGCGTCTTCGAGTGCAGCTGGCGGAAGTTCTTCAGCTCTTCCATCGGCAGGTCGTAGCCGGTCAGGTGCAGCAGCGAGTACAGCAGCATCGAGCCATGGCCGTTCGACAGCACGAAGCGGTCGCGGTCCGCCCAGTGCGGGTTCGTCGGGTTGTGCTTCAGATGGCGCGACCAGAGCGCGACGCCGATTTCGGCCATGCCCATCGGCATGCCGGGGTGGCCGGAGTTCGCTTGCTGGACGGCGTCCATCGCGAGCGCACGGATCGCGTTGGCCATCAGGGTGGTGGAGGCGGGAGACGAAGTCGTCATGTCGAGTCCGGAGAACGAGTCGAGGAAACGGGGGCACGGCGGCATCCGGAAGCTCGAGCGTCAATCGTTCCCGGCGCGCGGTGCGGCGCCTGACGGACGCGAAGCGGACGGAGCCTACGGACGGGGCTGCAAAGCTCGTCATTTTAACAGATGGGCTGACATTTCCCTTGTCCATGCACGGTGTTCCGGCACGGTTTTCCGTCAAACCGCCCGCCTCCTATAATTCAGACGTCGGAACTGCCAGCCCTGAGCGGCCCACCCGTGAGCACGACGCTTCTCTTTCACCCTACGCCCGATGCCGCCTACGGCTTCCCGAACGCGCGGCGGCTCGCGCGCGTCGCGTCCCCGCACCAGCAGATCGAGGTCTGGGAAACCCCGCAGCTCGGCCGCCTGTTTACGCTGGACGGCAGGCCGATGACGTCGGTCGGCGACGAGTACGTCTATCACGAGTGCATGACGCACCCGGCCGCGCTCGCGCATCCGTCGCCGCGCCGTGCGCTCGTGCTCGGCGGCGGCGACGGCGGCGCGGCGCGCCAGTTGCTCAAGCATGCGTGCATCGAGCGGATCGTGATCGCAGAACTCGACGACGAAGTCGTCGGAATGGCGCGCCGTTATCTCGACGACGTGCATCAGGGTGCGCTCGACGACCCGCGCGTCGAGGTCGTGATCGGCGACGCCGCGCATTTCGTCGAGTCGACCGTCGAGCATTTCGATCTCGTCGTGTTCGACCTCACGCCGCCCGATTCGCCGGCGGCCGGCCTCTATACGCGCGCGTTCTATGCGCGGCTCAAGCGGATCCTGACGCCGTGCGGCGCGATCTCGATGCACCTCGGCTCGCCGGTGTTCCACGCGACGCGCATCGCCGCGCTGCTCGACGACCTGCGCGCGAGCTTCGCGGTCGTCGATCCGTTGTCCGCGCACGTGCCGCTGTACGGCTCGCAGTGGCTGATGGCCATCGCGAGCGATACGCTCGACGCGGCCGCGCTGTTCGCACACGACATCGACGAACGGCTCGCGGCCCGCCGCGTCCAGGGTTTGCGCTACTACGACGCGCGGCTGCATGCGTCCCTCTTTGCCCTGCCGTGCGCGCTGCGCGATACACTGGGCGTCCGCCGCTGAGCGTCCGCGCGGTCGCCCGGCTTCCGTTTTCCTTCACGTCTTCGCAGGATTCGCGATGCACGGCACCGCGGCAAAACGCGCGCCGCCCCCTGAACGAACGCCCGGGCACGGACTCAGAGCACGTGCCCAGGCGCCCCCACAGGAGATTTTCATGACCGATCCACGTCCGGCCAACGTGCCTTGGTTGACGCCCTACCTGGCCGTACGCAATGCGCGCGCGGCCATCGATTTCTTCAAGGCCGCATTCGGCTTCGAGCTGCGCGACGTGCACGACGAAGACGGCGCGATCATGCACGTCGAGATGGCCTATCGCGGCCAGTTGATCGTGATGTTCGCGCCCGAAGGTGCATTCGGCTCGACCGCGCTCACGCCGAAGAGTGCGAACGCCACCGCGCCGCAATCGTTCTACCTGTATGTCGACGACGTCGACGCCACCTGGCAGCGCGCGCTCGACGCGGGCGCGAAATCGCTGAGCGCGCCGCAGGATCAGTTCTGGGGCGACCGGTTCGCACAGATCGAGGATCTCGACGGCTACCGATGGGCGCTCGGCCGCCGTCTCGACACATGACCCAAACCGTTACACGCATGAACGAAGCCACCACCACCGCGGCCGTGCCGCGCTTTTTCGTCGACGCGGCACTGCGCGCCGACGCCACGCTTGCGTTGCCGGCCGACGTCGCGCGCCACGCGCAGGTGCTGCGCCTGCAGCCCGGCGACGTGCTCGCGCTGTTCGACGGCACCGGCGGCCAGTACCGCGCACGGCTCGTCGAGATCGACAAGCGCAGCGCGCTCGCGCAGATCGACACGTTCGAACCGGCCGAAGCCGAGCCGCCCTATCGCGTGACGCTCGCGCAAGGCATCGCCGGCGGCGACAAGATGGACTGGGTGATCGAGAAGGCCGTCGAGCTCGGCGTGGCGGCGGTCGTGCCGCTGTCGACCGCGCGCGGCGTCGTGAAGCTTTCCGGCGAGCGCGCGGACAAGCGCGTCGCGCACTGGCGCGGCGTCGTGCGCGCGTCGTGCGAGCAATGCGGGCGCAACCGCATACCCGACGTCGCGCCCATCGCCGGCTTCAACGCATGGCTCGATACGCTGCCGGCCGCACCGGCCGACGGCGCGCTGCGGCTGCTGCTGTCGCCGCGCGCGAGCATCCCGTTCGCGTCGCTGCCCGACGCGCCGCCGGCCGCGACCGTCACGCTGCTGATCGGACCGGAAGGCGGACTGTCGCCCGACGAGGAAAACGCGGCCCGCGCGCGCGGGTTCACCGCGCTGTCGCTCGGGCCCCGCGTGCTGCGCACCGAGACGGCCGGCGCGGCCGTGCTCGCGGCGCTCGCGGCGCGTTGGGGCGGATGGTGACGGGCAGTCGCGCCGCCGCAAGACGGCGCGACACGCCCTGAACGCACGCCACCCGGTCGCGCTCGAAAACGGTGCCAGATAAAAGGCGGACGTCAGGGAGCGAAGCGCCGCGCCGGCCTGCGCGCCTCGCGCGGACGCAAAAAAGCCCGCTCGAAGCGGGCTTTTGACGGGGGTTCGCCGGATCGGCCGCTGGCCGACGCGTGCTTACGCGAACGAGTAGAACACGCGGAACGCGACCTTGCGCTCGGCCCAGAATTCGGCCGCCTCGCGGAACACGTCGAGCAGCGTCTCGCGCCCTTCCTTGTCGAACTTCTGCGCGATCGGCAGCCCTTCGAGGACGATCACGAAACCGGGCTGCGCGCCGGCCTTCGCGACGAGGTCGGTCAGGGAATCGTACAGCGCGTCGTAGTTCTTCCCGAAATGCTTCGGGAACAGGAACGACGTCGCGATCGTTTCCATCACTTCCTGCTTCGACTGCGCGGCGCCGCAATACGCATACAGGAAATGCTGGCCGAGCCGACCGGCTTCGTCGGCGAGATCCTGCACGCGGAACGCGCGGATCGACTGCACGAGATTGGGTCGCACGGTCGTGAAAAGGCTCATAGGCTCCTCGTTCGATGAAAGCCCGGGCTCGGCTTCCTGTTGCTCCGGCGTGCTGCCAGCCTGCGCCGCCGCGTGCAGCTGGATCACGCGCTGAAACAGATTGCCGTCGCCGGCCGCGAACAGTTCCGCCGCCGCCGTATCGTGCGCGTAGATGGAGTCGCTCATGCCATTCGTCCCGAAGTCATTCAACAATACGTTTAAAACTGTTGTAGTGGTCGCCCGTGTAATAACAGTTGTCGATCCGGCGCAATGGCCCGCCACAGACGATCCGGCGCGCACCGCGATTGCGGGCACGCGGCGTCGGCACCGTGTACTCATGGTAGTAGCCGCGCTTCGCTTTTGGCAGGATCCGCTCGCGGTTGCCAAACACGACGCCGTCTTTCTCGTACGGATAGGGGCCGCCCGCGCCGATCAGGCCCAGCGTGGTCACGGCCTCGCGCGGAAGACGGGCGGTCGGGATCGTATCGAGCCCGCTGGCGGCCACGTCGGCCGAAACGGCCTCCCGTGCGTAAGCGGCGGAAACCAGACTGCCCGTCGGCGTGCCGACGATACCCATCGCGAACATCGCGAAGACGGACGCGAGCGCGCCGTTGCGGAGCCACTTGCGTGCCATGAACCAGGGTTCCCGCTGTTAAATCAAGTAGTTGACGACCAACAAAGGCGTTAGCGTAGCGTTATTGGCCGCGCGAATCAATGTCCGTTTGGGAATCGAAAGTGTCGCGATACCCGGAATGGCGCATTTTTTACCCAAATAACACTACATTTATCTTGCATGAGATAAAATACGAGCGGCATCTCTCGTACGGCAAGACCCTGCCTCCTTGCCGCGCTCGCTACCCGGAGTGGAGAGATGCTGCTGTTGCTTTGAGGGAAGCGCGTTTGCGCCCTGCCCGACGGCGTGCCCATGGCGGGCACGCCTCTTTTTGCTTTTGTTTACAATTTCGCCCGACGCGCCAGGCCGGTTCGACCCGGCTGGCGCGTTCGTTTTGGCTCAGCGCGTGGCGTTCACGTCGGCGACCAGCAGCGCCGCCATATTGACGATGCGGCGAACGGTCGCCGATTCGGTCAGCACGTGCACCGGCTGCGCGGCGCCCAGCAGGATCGGCCCAATCGCGATGTTGTTGCCCGCGGCCGTCTTCAGCAGGTTGTACGCGATGTTCGCGGCGTCGATGTTCGGCAGGATCAGCAGATTCGCTTCGCCTTCCAGCGTCGACTCCGGCAGGATTTCCTTGCGCAGCGCCGCGTCGAGCGCGACATCGCCGTGCATCTCGCCGTCAACCTTCAGCTCCGGCGCACGTTCCTGCAGGATCGCGAGCGTATCGCGCATCTTCTTCGCCGAAGGGGCATTGCTCGTGCCGAAATTCGAGTGCGACAGCAGCGCGACCTTCGGCTCGATGCCGAAGCGGCGTACTTCTTCCGCCGCCATGATCGTGATCTCGGCCAGTTCTTCCGGGGTCGGATCGACGTTCACGTGCGTGTCGACGAGGAAAATCTGGCGGCCCGGCAGAACGAGGCCGTTCATCGCCGCGTACACGCTGCAACCCGGGCGCTTGCCGATCACCTGGTCGATGAAGTGCAGGTGGCGGTGCGTGGTGCTGATCGTGCCGCAGATCATCCCGTCCGCTTCGCCCTTCTTCACCAGCATCGAGCCGATCAGCGTCGTGCGGCGGCGCATCTCGACGCGCGCGAGCTGCTCGCTGATGCCCTTGCGCGCCATCATCTTGTAGTACGTCTGCCAGAAGTCGCGGTAGCGCGCGTCGTGCTCGGTGTTGACGACCGTGAAGTCGACGCCCGGATTCAGCCGCAGGCCGTAGCGCTGGATACGGTGCTCGATCACGCCCGGGCGGCCGATCAGGATCGGCGTCGCGAGTTTTTCGTCGACAATGATCTGAACGGCGCGCAACACGCGCTCTTCCTCGCCTTCCGCGAATACCACGCGCTTCCTCTCTTCCGGCGCGGCGCGCGCGATCTGGAAGATCGGCTTCATCGTCGTGCCACTGTGGTACACGAACTGCTGCAGGTGGACGCGGTACGCCTCCATGTCCTCGATCGGGCGCGTCGCGACGCCGCCGTCCATCGCGGCCTGCGCGACGGCCGGTGCGATCTTCACGATCAGGCGCGGATCGAACGGCTTCGGAATCAGGTATTCAGGCCCGAACGACAGGTCCTGGATGCCGTACGCGGTCGCGACGATGTCGCTCTGCTCGTGCTGCGCGAGCTCGGCGATCGCATTGACGGCCGCGATCTCCATTTCACGCGTGATCGTCGTCGCGCCGACGTCGAGCGCGCCGCGGAAGATGAACGGGAAGCACAGGACGTTGTTGACCTGGTTCGGGTAGTCGGTGCGGCCGGTGGCCAGCACCGCGTCCGGACGCACTTCGAGCGCGAGTTCCGGCAGGATTTCCGGCGTCGGGTTCGCGAGCGCGAGAATCAGCGGGCGCTCGGCCATGCCCTTCACCATCTCCTGCTTCAGCACGCCGGCGGCCGACAGGCCGAGGAAGATGTCCGCGCCGTCGATCACCTCGGCCAGCGTGCGGGCGTCGGTTTCGCGGGCGAAACGCTCCTTGTCCGGGTCCATCAGTTCGGTGCGGCCCTTATAGACCACGCCGGCCAGGTCGGTCACCGTGATGTTCTCGAGCGGCAGGCCGATGTCGACCAGCAGGTCGAGACACGCGAGCGCGGCCGCACCTGCGCCGGACGCGACGAGCTTGACCTTCTTGATGTCCTTGTTGACGACCTTCAGCCCGTTCGTGACGGCCGCGGCCACCACGATCGCAGTGCCGTGCTGGTCGTCGTGGAACACCGGAATCTTCATCCGCTTGCGCGCTTCGCGTTCGACGATGAAGCAGTCCGGCGCC
Organism: Burkholderia sp. BCC0405; assembly: GCF_902833075.1. Taxonomy (NCBI): domain Bacteria; kingdom Pseudomonadati; phylum Pseudomonadota; class Betaproteobacteria; order Burkholderiales; family Burkholderiaceae; genus Burkholderia; species Burkholderia sp. BCC0405. Next base: position 89,321 of record NZ_CADFEO010000016.1, on the reverse strand, counting down.
TTGATGTCTTCCAGGTTGATCCCGCCGAAGGTCGGCTCCAGCGCGGCGATCACGTCGACGAGCTTGTGCGGGTCCGACTCGTTCAGCTCGATGTCGAACACGTCGATGCCCGCGAACTTCTTGAACAGCACGGCCTTGCCTTCCATCACCGGCTTCGACGCGAGCGGGCCGATGTTGCCTAGACCGAGCACCGCCGTACCGTTCGTGACGACGCCGACCAGGTTGCTGCGCGCGGTGAAGCGCGCCGCATTGAGCGGATTCTCGACGATCTCCTCGCACGCGTACGCCACACCCGGCGAGTACGCGAGCGCGAGGTCGCGCTGGTTGATCATCTGCTTGGTCGGGGCGATCGCGATTTTCCCGGGGGTCGGGAATTCGTGATAGTCGAGCGCGGCTTCGCGGAGCTTGGCTTTGGAGGAGGCTTGGGTGGACATGTGTCTCTTGACGGGCGGATTAGAATAACTCTTCGACGGCATTGTAGCGCCAATCATCGGCCGCAAGACCGGCGATTCGGGTACAACAGCCGCGACAAAAATGGTCGGAACGGTGCGGGAACGCCGCCGTTCGCCTCGTACAATGCCGTTCCTTCAATCGTTTCGGATCCATCCGCCGTGCCAGCCGCCCTCTCCGAGTTTTCGCTGATCGAACGCTTCTTCACGCGCCGCGCCGCGCAGGGCGCACGCGCGTCGACGCTCGGCATCGGCGACGATTGCGCGTTGATCACGCCCCGATCCGGGAAATTGCTGGCCATTTCGACCGACATGCTGGTGGAAGGCCGCCACTTCTTCCCCGACGTCGCGCCCGACGCGCTCGGCCACAAGACGCTCGCGGTCAACCTGTCCGACCTCGCGGCGATGGGCGCCGAGCCGCGCGCGTTCACGCTCGCGTGCGCGCTGCCGCGTGCCGACGCGGCGTGGCTGGAAGCGTTCAGCAACGGGCTGTTCGCGCTCGCCGAGCGCTACGGTTGCGAGCTGATCGGCGGCGACACGACGAGCGGCCCGCTGAACCTGTGCGTGACCGTATTCGGCGAAGTCGCGCCCGACGCGGCGCTGCGCCGCGATGCCGCGCGCGACGGCGACGACGTCTGGGTGTCCGGCACGCTCGGCGATGCGCGCGCCGGCCTCGGCGTCGCGCGCGGCGAATGGGCGGCCGGCGCAAACGAGGCAGCCGCGTTCCGGCGCGCGCTCGAGCGCCCCGAACCGCGCATTGCGCTCGGCCTGGCGCTCGCGGGCGTCGCGCACGCGGCGCTCGACATCTCGGACGGCCTCGCCGGCGACCTGCAGCACATCCTGGCCCGCTCGAACGTGCGCGCCGAAATCGATGCCGACGCGGTGCCGCGCTCGGCCGCGCTCGCCACGCTGCCGCCCGACGTGCAGCGCCGCTGCACCCTGGCCGGCGGCGACGACTACGAACTGTGCTTCACCGCGCCGGCGGCGGCCCGCGCGGCGGTCGAAGCGGCCGGCGCGACGGCCGGCGTGACGGTCACCCGAATCGGTACAATACGCGCGTTGTCCGCGCCGTCGGAGCAGCCCGCGATCGCGTGGCGCGATGCCGCCGGTGCAACCCTCGCTCTCACGTTGCACGGCTTCGACCACTTCCATGCAGACTGACCCGACGCCCGCGCACGCCGCGGCCGAGCCCGGCGCCGCATCCGGCGGCAACGCGCCGCGGCGCGCGACCGCGCGCTTCATGCTGTCGCACCCGGCGCACATCGTGTCGCTCGGCTTCGGCAGCGGGCTCGCGCCGATCATGCCCGGCACGTTCGGCTCGCTGTTCGGCTGGCTCACGTTCGTCGTGCTCAACCGCTACCTGACGGTGCCCGAATGGTGGGCGCTGATCGCGATCGGCTTCGTGGCGGGCACGTGGCTCACCGGTTTCACCGCGAGGAAGATGGGCTCGGCCGATCCGGGCGCCGTCGTCTGGGACGAGATCGTCGCGATCTGGCTCGTGATGCTGTTCGTCACGCCCGCGACCTTCGTCGGCCAGCTGTGGGCGTTCGTCGCGTTCCGCTGCTTCGACATACTCAAGCCGCCGCCGATCCGCTATTTCGAGCGCCGCCTGAAAGGCGGGCTCGGCATCATGGTCGACGACCTGGTCGCCGCGTTCATGACGCTGCTCGTGATCGCCCTGTGGCGCTCCGTCGTCGGCTGACCGATTTCCCGACTCCCGTTTCCCGACGCGCATGCCAACCGATTCCGTCGTCCACCAGCTTGCGATCCGCGCAGGCAACAAGTTGCGTGACGAGCACCTGACGCTCGCCACCGCCGAATCCTGCACCGGCGGCATGATCGCCGCGGCGATCACCGACATCTCCGGCAGCAGCCAGTGGTTCGAGCGCGGCTTCGTCACGTACTCGAACCAGGCCAAGATCGAGATGATCGGCGTACCGCACGACCTGATCGACAAACACGGCGCCGTCAGCGAGCCCGTCGCGCGCGCGATGGCCGAAGGCGCGCTGCGCAACAGCCGAGCGCAGGTCGCGCTGTCCGTCACCGGCATCGCCGGCCCGGCCGGCGGCAGCGAGAAGAAGCCGGTCGGCACCGTGTCGTTCGGCTGGAGCAACCGGCTGCATACCGACGTCGAGACGCTCGTGTTCAAGGGCGACCGCGAGCAGATCCGCACGCAGGCGGCCGCGCATGCGCTGCGCGGGCTGCTGAAGCTGCTCGACGAGCGCGAGGGCTGATCGAGCCGGGGGCGCGCAGCGCGCCCCCGCTTGCCCGCTTACTGGATCGCGTCGGGCTTCACGACGATCCAGTTCTTGTCCGCCGTCACCGGCAGGCCGAGCGATTTCTGCTGCGCGGCCGATTCGTCCGACCACGCGCGGATCTGCGCCATCTGCTTGTCCTTCTTGTTCACCCACACGCGCACGCCGCCGCGCGCGACGTCGGTCGCATTCAGCAGCATGTAGCCGTCAGACGTCGGCGTGTCGCCCGCGACGAGCACCGGCTTCTTCCACTGGTCGATCCAGCCGACGATCGAGCCGAGCTTGCCTTCGTACCACGTCATCGGGTTCATCAGGAACGGCGTGATCACCAGACCGCGGTTCGCGGCCTCGTCGTACTTGCCGGCCTTGATCTGCAGCCGCGAGGTGGTCAGCGAGCCTGTCGCCGGGTCGCGCAGCAGCGTCGTCACGCCGATCACGTTCTGCGGCTTCACGTTGTAGCCGTACTTCGGGTCGGACAACACGAGCCGCGCGAGTTCCTCGTGCGCGGCCGTCATCACGTAGACCTCGATTCCGTTCTCGCGCAGCGCGTTGTACAACTCCTGCATCCCGCGGAAGAAACGCGGCGGGTTCACCGTGCCGTCGACCACCTTGTCGCCCTGCCAGTAGCGGATCGGGATCGGCTTGCCGTCGGCGAGCATCGCGTCGACGTGGCGCTTCAGGTCGGCCAGCGACTGGCCGGCGAATGCCTGCGCGATCCACGGGTAGCAGACCAGGTCGTCGATCTCGCACAGCCGGTAGTAATAACTCATCAGCGATTCCTTGTAGTCGGCGGAATCCTTGAACGGGATCAGCTTCAGCGACGGGTCGAGCGTGTCGCGCGTCAGCACGCCGCGGTTCTCGAGGTACGGCAGCAGCGACTCCTCGAGGTCGTAGCGGTAGGTCGTGTTGTCGGCGTCGAACACCGCGTAGTCGCCACGGTTCGCGTGCGCGGCGATCATCGCGCTCAGCGCCTTCGCGCTGTCGGCCGGCCAGTGCGAGAGATCCGCCGCATGGGCGAAGCTCACGCACAGCGACGCGGCAAGCGCGCTCAGAAGACGTCGGGACAACTTGGGCATGGCGTCGCTCCTTTCTTGACATTTTCGTTACGGATCGATGACAAGCGGCAGCATCGCGCGATTCGCGCGCGGGGATGCGGTGCGCAAGCGACGGGAAGTTGTCCGCGTGCGCCAGTGCGGGCCGGGCGGCGGGAGGAGCGGGAAAACGGCAGGGAAGCGACGGGCTCGCGCCTGGGGGAGCCCGCCGGAACCGGCTGCCCGGGCAGGCAGCCGATGCGGCCAATCAACGATGCGCGTTGATCGTGTCGCGGGTCTTCTGCGCGGCGAGCGCCGCGGCTTCGGCGAAATCCTCGCCCTTGCTCGCGTACAGGATCGCGCGCGACGAGTTGATCATCATGCCGGTGCCGTCGGCCGTGCGGCCCGCGTTGACGGTCGCCTGCACGTCGCCGCCCTGCGCGCCGATGCCCGGAATCAGCAGCGGCATGTCGCCGACGATCCCGCGCACGATCTCGATTTCCTTCGGGAACGTCGCGCCGACCACGAGGCCGAGCTGGCCGTTCCTCGCGTTCCACTTGTTCGCCGCGAGGTCGGCGACGACCTGGTACAGCGGCCGGCCGTTCGTGTCGAGGAACTGCAGGTCGGAGCCGCCCGGGTTCGACGTGCGGCACAGCACGATCACGCCCTTGCCTTCGTGCTCGAAGTACGGCTCGACCGAGTCGTAGCCCATGTACGGGTTCACCGTGACGGCGTCCGCGCGGTAGCGCTCGAACGCTTCGCGCGCGTACTGCTCGGCCGTGCTGCCGATGTCGCCGCGCTTCGCGTCGAGGATCACGGGCAGGCCCGGATGCTGGAGGTGGATGTGCGCGATCAGCCGCTCGAGCTGGTCTTCCGCGCGATGCGCGGCGAAGTAGGCGATCTGCGGCTTGAACGCGCTCGCGTATTGCGCGGTCGCGTCGACGATCTGCCGGCAGAATTCGAAGATCGCGTCGGGCTGGCCGTCGAACTGCACGGGAAAACGCGTCGGCTCGGGATCGAGGCCGACGCACAGCAGCGAGTTCGTGCGCTGCCACGCGGCGCGCAGCGATTCGATGAAAGTAAGCGGGGAAGACATGGCGGGTACTCGCGGCAAACCGTTGGTAGACCGCGTATTTTACCCGCGTCGCCGGCGCGCCTCGCGTGTCGCGGCATTGCCGCGCGCATCGGTGCGCTCGACGGTGAACGCGAAACGCCGCGTGAGCCGCTCGCCGGGCGCGAGCAGCGTCATCCCGTGCGCGGTCGCGCCGCCCGGCAGGTTCACCGCATTGATCGGATGATCGACCGGCTCGAAGCAGAAGAAATCCTCGCCGGGCGGCGTATAGAGCACGTACGCATCGGCGTCGGCCGCCACCGTCAGCGACAGCCCGCGGCGCGGCCAGCTCACCGTCGCGTGGCCGCCCCAGCCGGTGAACGCATGATTGACGAGCGCGGCCGGCAGCGGATACGCGACGCCGAACTGCCAGGCCGGCGGCACGCTCACATGCCGCACCGGCAGGAAATCGGCGCCCGACAGCCACAGCCCGCCGGCGGCCGCGGCCAGCTCGGTCGCGGCATCGCGCACGAGGAACGGATGCACGCCGAGCCCGAACGGCAGCCGCGCGCGCCCCGCGTTCTCGATCGTCAGCGCGATCGACAGCGTTGCGTCGTCGAGCTCGAACGACTGGATCGCGCGGAACGCATACGGCGCGCCGGCGGTGCGATCGAGCGACAGTTGCAGCGACGTGCCGGTCGCATCGTCCACCTGCCACGGTGCGAGCCAGCCGTCGCCGTGGATCGGCATCGGCTCGTCACGGCGGTTGCGCGGCACCGCAACGCTGCGCCCGTCGCATTCGAAGCGCCCGTCGCCGATCCGGTTCGAGTAAGGCAGCAGCGGATAGCACGCGAGCTCGTTCGGGTCCGTCGCCATCTCCGGATGCTCGCAGCGGCGGAACACCGGCATCAGCGCGCCGTTGTCGCCGCGCCAGTCGAAGCGCGCGATGCCGCCGCCGAGATGCGGCAGCACGTCGAGCCGCAGCAATGCGTTCGACAGCGTGACGGCTGCCGCATGCGCGGCGCCGACGCCCTGCGCGAAGGCAGCCGTCTGCGGGCCGGGGCTGACCGGCTGCGCGGCGGCGGCCAGGCGCGCGCGGCGCGACTGGCTGGTGGACGACGATGCGTGCGAGGACGTGGCGGTCATGGTGAACTCCTTTCCTTCGTCGAAGAAACGATGCAGGTCGTGCGAACGGTCAGGCCCAGCCGCCGTCGACGATCACGTCCTGCGCGGTGATCATCCGGCTGTCGTCGGCTGCCAGGAACAGCGCCATCCGCGCGAGATCGGCCGGCAGCAGTTCGGCATCGAGGCACTGGCCGGCCTTGATCGCCGCGCGGCCCGCGTCGTCGAGCCACAACCGGCGCTGCTTGTCGGTCATCACCCAGCCGGGCACCAGCGAATTCACGCGAATGCCGAACGGGCCGAGGTCGCGCGCGAGACCGCGCGTCAGCCCCTGCACGGCCGCCTTCGCCATCACGTAGACGGGATAGCCGCCGTTCTTCAGCATCCAGCTGATCGAGCCAAGGTTGATGATCGCGCCGCCGCCTTGCTGCTTCATGTCGTCGATCACCGCCTGCGCGGCGAAGAACTGGTGCCGCACGTTCACCGCGATGCCCGCGTCGAACGATTCGGGCGTCACGTCGCCGATCGCGTGGCGCGCATCGTTCGCCGCATTGTTCACGAGCACCGCGATCGCACCGATGCGCGCGCGGATCGCGTCGATCGCATGGCGCAGCGCGCCGATGTCGGTCAGGTCGCACGGCAGGAACAGCGGCGCATGACGGACGTGCGCGAGGCTTTCCGCCAGTGCGGTACCGGCCGCCGCGTCGAGGTCGACGAACGCGACGCGCGCGCCCTGTTCGGCGAAGTGCTCGACGAACGCCGCGCCGATGCCGGTCGCGCCGCCCGTGATCAGCACCGCGCGATCCTCGAGGCTCGGATACCGTGCATAGCGTGCGTGACTCGCGGTGTGCGGGCCGTGCACGGAAGTGTCGATGGTCATGCGGTTCGTCTCCGTAAGAGTAGATCGGGTCAGTCGCGAACGCCGCGGTTCTTCAGCTGGTCGAGCAGCACGGCGGCGAGCAGGATCGCGCCGCGCACGAGGTACTGGTAGAACGCGTCGATGTTCAGCAGGTTCATCACGTTCTCGACGGTGCCCATGATCAGCACGCCGATCACGACGCCCGAGATCGTCGCGCGGCCGCCCATCAGCGACACGCCGCCGAGCACGCACGCGGAGATCACGTTCAGCTCGAAGCCCTGCGCGGCGTTCGGCTGGCCCGACGTGATGCGCGATGCGAGGATCACGCCTGCGAGCGCCGTCACCGCGCCCTGGATCAGGAAGATGTACACGCGCGTGCGTTCGACGTTGATCCCCGCGAGCCGCGAGGCTTCCGGATTCCCGCCGATCGCGAGCGTGTTGCGGCCATACACCGTCTGGTTCAGCAGCACGCCGAACGAGATGAAGCACAGCAGCGTGACCCAGATCGGCAGCGACACGCCGAACAGGGACAGCCCGCCGAGCGCGATGAACGTATCCGACGACACGCCGACCGCCTGCCCCTTCGACACGATGAAGCCGAGCCCGCGCACGATCTCCATCGTCGCGAGCGTCGTGATCAGCGCGTTGATGCGCAGGTACGCGATCACCGCGCCGTTCACGAAGCCGATCGCGGCACCAGCCGCGACCGCCGCGACGATCGCGACGAACGTGTTGTCGGTCGCGTTCAGCACCATCGCGCACAGCACGCCCGAGAACGCGACGGTCGAGCCGATCGACAGGTCGAAGTCGCGCGACGCGAGACAGAACATCATCGTGCACGCGACCATGCCGATCTGCGAGATCGACAGCGCGAGGCCGAGCATGTTGTCGATCGAGAAGAAGTGATCGACGGTGAGCGACATCGTGATGAACATCACCGCGAAGATCGCGATCAGGCTGTATTCGGTCAGATGCTGCCACCACTTCTGGCGGTCGCTCTGCTGCGGCACCAGCGCGTCGGCCGACCGCTTCACGGCGGCGCCGCCAAGGTTTTCGTTGACTTGCATGATTGTGTCTCCTGCTCCTGCATTGCACGGCCCGCGCCGCGCGTGTCCGATTCGATTGTCGTGTCCGGCGTCAAGCCGCCTCGACGGCGTTCGCCTGCGGTAGCGCCAGGCTCAGCACCGCGTGTTCGTTCGCCTGTTCGCGCGGCAGCTCGCCCGCGATCCGGCCTTCGCGCATCACGACGATGCGGTCGGACACGCCGAGCACTTCCGGCAGCTCCGACGACACCATCACGATCGCGCAGCCGCGTTCCGCGAGCCGGTAGATCACGTCGTAGATCTCGTGCTTCGCGCCGACGTCGATCCCGCGCGTCGGTTCGTCGAGGATCACGACCTTCAGGTCGGGCTCCGCGAGCCAGCGCGACAGGATCGCCTTCTGCTGGTTGCCGCCCGACAGGAAGCGGATCTTCTGCCGCCGGTTCGGCGTCTTGATCTTGAGCCGCTGGATGAAGCGGTCGGCCGTTTCGCTTTCGGCCTTGCGGTTGATGAAGAGCCCCGCGCGCAGCGAATGGCGGCGGCAGCTGATGTTGATGTTCTCCGCGACCGACGCGATCGCGATGATCCCCTCTTCCTTGCGGTCCTCGGGGCACAGCACGATGCCGTGGCGAATCGCGTCGCCGGTGCGCTTCACGTCGATGCGCGCGCCGTCGAGCATCAGCACGCCCGCGCGCCGGCGGTCCGCGCCGTACACGAGCCGCATCAGCTCGCTGCGGCCCGCGCCGACGAGCCCGAAGAAGCCGACGATCTCGCCCGCGCGCACCGAGAAGCTCGCGGGTTCGCGCAATGCCGGGCCGTCGATGCCTTCGGCCGCGAAGCGCACATCGCCGAGCGCGCGCGGCGCGTAATGGTAGATGTCCGAGATCTCGCGCCCGACCATCTCGGCGACGAGCCGTTCGCGCGGCACGTCGGCCAGCGATTCGTGCGACGCGATCTTGCGCCCGTCACGGAAGATCGTGCACGCATCGCACAGCCGGTAGATCTCGTCCATCCGGTGCGAGATGTAGATCAGCGCGCGGCCCTGCGCACGCAGGTCGTCGACGAGCTTGAACAGCACCTCGGTCTCGCGATGCGACAGCGAGCTGGTCGGTTCGTCGAGCGCGATCACGCGCGCATTGCGCATCAGCGCCTTGCAGATCTCGACCATCTGCCGCTGCGCGATCGACAGCCGCCCGAGCTTCGCGTCGGGATCGAGATCGACGCCCATCGCGGCGAGCCGCTCGCGCACGTGGCGCTTCGCCTCGCGCTTCTTCACCCAGCCGAACGCATTCGGCAGGCGGCCGAGCAGCAGGTTTTCCGCGACCGTCAGGTCGGGCACGTACTGCAGCTCCTGGTGAATCACCGCGATGCCGGCCGCGATCGACGCGGCCGCACTCGCGAACTGCACGGGCTGGCCATCGACCAGCACGCTGCCCGCATCGGGCTGGTATTCGCCGCCGAGAATCTTCAGCAGCGTCGACTTGCCCGCGCCGTTCTCGCCCATCAGGCCATGCACCTCGCCCGCGTGCACGTCGAACGAAATGCCGTCGAGTGCGCGCACGCCAGGAAAGACCTTGCCGATATTGCCAAAACGCAGTGCCGCTGACACGTCGTCTCCCCACTTCCGGATCGATCGACCGCCGGCCGCCGCATCGCCGCGGCAGCCGGCGGGCCGCTTACTTCGACGCGAGCCCCATCTCCTCGCGCACCTTCGACACGTTGTCGCGCGTCGCGAGCATGCCCGTCGTCAGCGTCAGCGGCGGCGGCGCCTTGCCCTGCGTGATCCACGCGTACATCAGGTCCGAGGTTTCCTCGCCGTGGCGCTTCGGGCTGATGATCACGGTGCCGTAGAAGCCCGTCGGCTGCGGCTTCTTGAACTCGTTCAGCGCCGAATCGGAACCGCCGATGCCGATGCCGATCATGTTGTCCGCCTTGAAGCCGCGCCCTTCGGCCGCGCGCACCGCGCCGAGCACGGCTTCGTCGTTCAGGCCGTACGCCACCCAGTGCTTGAACTGCGGATTCTTCGTGAGCGCGATGTTCGCCGCGTTGAATGCGTTCTCGGTGTCGGTCTTCGCCTGCGGCGCCGCGATCACGTTCGCCTTCGGAAAGCCGGCAGCCACCAGCGCGTCGGTCGCGCCGCTCGTGCGGTCATGCGCGGTCGGCAGTTGCTCGTAGGTGATGTCGATCGCGCCGACGTCCTTCATGTCCCAGCCGCGCTTCTTGATTTCGGCCGCGATGCCGTCGCCGACTTGCTTGCCGATGTTGTACGCGGAGATCCCCATGTGCGGGACCGACTCGATCGGCTTGCCCGCGCCGTCGACGAGGCGGTCGTCGACCGTCATTATCTTCAGGTTGTGCGACTTCGCCTTCGCGACGATGCCCGGCCCGAGCTTCACGTCGGGCGTGCAGATGATGAAGCCCTGCGCCTTCTGCGCGGACAGGTTGTCGATCGCGCTCATCACCTTTTCACCGGACGGCGCGCCGATCTTCACGAGCGTGAAGCCCTTGTCCTTCGCCGCCATCTCGGCGAACTTCCACTCGTCCTGGAACCACGGCTCTTCCGGCTGCTTGACGAGGAAGCCGATCTTGACCGGATCGGCCGCGTGCACGACCGGGCTTCCGATCACCACCGCGGCCGCGGCGGCCAGCGTTACGAACGTTCTGCGTTTCATCTCCAGTGTCTCCTTGTCTTCATCGAACAGGATGCGGCCGCTTGTTGGTTTCGACGCAGCGTGCGCGCGGCCGTCGCACGTGCGGTCTTTCGAAGCGTTGCGTCAGTCGTGGTACAGCGCCGCGCGCCCGCCATCGACGGTGATGCACGCAGCATTGATGAACGGCGCCTCGTCGGACGCCAGGAACACGGCCGTCATCGCGACCTCCTCCGGCCGGCCGATCCGCTTCATCGGCTGCAGCGCGAGCGTCGCGGCGCGCGCGGCAGCCGGATCAGGCTGCGCGTCCCACCAGTCGCGCGTGAGCTGCGTCTCGATGTAACCCGGCGCGATCGCGTTCACGCGCACGTTGCGCGGCGCGTATTCGATGCCGAGCGCACGTGTGAGCCCCAGCACGCCATGCTTCGCAACCGGGTACGGAAAGCAGCCCGGGATGATCCTGAACGCGTGCGTCGACGCGATGTTCACGATGCTGCCGCTGCCACGCGCGACCATCCCCTCCAGCGCCGCGCGGCAGCCGTGCCACACGCCGTCGAGGTCGACCGCGAAGCAGCGGCGCCAGTCGTCGTCGGTCATCGTCAGCGGATCGGCGAACACGTTGATGCCGGCGTTGTTCACGAGCACGTCGAGCGGACCGAATGCCGCCTCGGTCTGCGCGAGCGCATCGCGTACCGCATCCTGCCGCGCGACGTCCGCCTGCAGCGGCAGCACGCGTGCGCCGGCGATCTCGCGCACAATTTCGGCGGCCGTGCGCTGCGCCTGCGGGAAATCGAGATCGACGAGCGCGACGGCCGCGCCTTCGCACACAAACGCACGGGCGATCGCGGCGCCGATTCCGCGGCCCGCGCCCGTCACCATCGCGACCTTGCCCGCGAGGCGGCTCATCATGCGGCTCCGCCGCGCGCGATGCGCAAGCCGGCCTGGAACGCGCGCGCGTTCGCCGCGGTCGCGTCGACCGACTGGCCGGGGCGGTACAGCGCCGAGCCGAGCCCGAAACCGTTCGCGCCGGCGTTGAGGAACGGCGCCATGTTGTCGGGCGAGATGCCGCCGACCGGGATCAGCGGCACCGCGCGGTCGATCACCGCGCGCCACGCCTTCACGACCGTCACGCCGAGCTGCTCGGCCGGGAACATCTTCAGCACGTCGGCGCCGTTCGCGAGCGCGGAAAACGCTTCGGTCGGCGTCGCGACGCCCGGTGCGCTCGCGAGGCCGCGCTCGCGTGCGCGGCGAATCACGGCCGCGTCGCTGTGCGGCATCACGATCAGCGCGCCGCCCGCATCCTGCACGCGGTCGACATACTCGGCGCGCAGCACGGTACCCGCGCCGACGATCGCGTCGTCGGGCAGCGCGCGCCGCAGCGCCGCGATGCTGTCGAACGGATCCGGCGAATTGAGCGGCACCTCGACGATCCGGAAACCGGCTTCGTACAGCGCATGGCCGTGGTCGGCCGCTTCGGCAGGCGTGATCCCGCGCAGGATCGCGATCAGCGGGCACGCGTCGAACGCGCGCATCAGTGCGGCGTGGGGCGTGTATGGCGCGGGCAACGTAAGGTCGGACGGCATGTCGGGGTTCCTCTGCAATCGGTTCATTGGTCGGCCAGGACGGGTTCGCCGTCCGCGCGCACGAGCCCGGCGCGCGACGCGATCCGCCACAGACCGCGCTCGGTCGCATGCGCGACGACCCGCGCGTGCATGTGGCCGAATACGCGAAGCGCATCGATATAGCGCGCGCACAAACCGTCATCGCCGATCAGCAGCAGCGGCTGGTCCGCAAGCGCGATGCCGCGCTCCGCAAGCATCGCGTCGAGCGCGTTGAGCTCATGGCCGATCAGCAGCCCGGACAGGTAGTCGCCCTGCGCATCGGGCGCGAGCCGGTCGGTCAGGCCGAGCGTGCGTGTGCTGAAGATCGTCGCGAGCAGCCCCGTGCGCTGCGCGCCGCGCGCGACCGAGACGCCGCGCACGAACGCCGCGCGATCGGGCGACACGCCGGCGCGCATCGTGCGGCCGAGGATCGTGTGGTCGCGCAGCGCCGCGAACAACTCGCCCGTCATGAAGGTCTGGAAGCGCTCGATCAATCCGTCCTTCACCCACGCCCATTTCGCATGGGTGCCCGGCAAGCCGATCAGTAGCCCTGAACGATCGGCGCCAAGCATGGGATCGCTCGCGAGTGCACCGAATATCTGCGTTTCTTCACCGCGCATCACGTCGGGCAGTTCGCCCGTCGCGATCACGCCCGGCACGATCGAGATCGTCGTGCCGCGCGACGTCGTCACCGTGATGAGGCCAGCGGCGAGCGCATCGGCGCCGGCCGGCACCGCGACGTACGGCGCCTCGCGCCAGCCCTGCGCGCTGCCGACCATTCCGGCGGCGAGCACCGGCAGGCCCGGCGTGCGGTCGAGCCAGTCGCCGCACGCGTCCTCGAACACCGCGTCGAACGCGCGCGCGCCGCCGCCCGGCACGTGCATCACGCCCGCCGGGCGGCTGCGCGTGTCGATGAGCGCGCCGTGCGCGTCGTACAGGTAAGCGCGCAGCGACGTCGTGCCCCAGTCGAGCGCGATCAGCGACGGCGTGGCGGTGCTGGCATCCGGAACGGGCCGGGTCGAAGTCGTCATCGTTTGATCCTGCGGGTACCCTGCGGCGGGCTCCAGCCCAGTTCCGCGGAAATGGCTCGCGCCTCGCGCTGCACGAGCGGAATCAGTTCGTCCATCCGGTCGTGCGGCATGTACGGAATCGTGCTCGCAACCGACACGGCCGCGACGATCGCGCCCGATGCATCGCGGATCGGCGCGGCCACGCAGCGGATCGACGCCTCGTTCTCCTCGAGATCGAACGTATAGCCGCCGGCCGCGTAATGCGCCATGCGCTGCAGGAACGCGCTCGTCTCGGGCCGGTTGTCCGGCTTGAAATTGACGCCGGCAAGCGCACGCCGGGCCGCCTCGAACAGCGCGCGCCACGTGTCGGGGTCGGTGTCGAGCATCATCGCCTTGCCGATGCCGGTCGACGCGAGCGGCATCCGGTGGCCGACGCGCGAGCGCATCTCGAGGCCGCGCGTGCCGGGAATCTTGTCGATGTACAGCACGTCGTCGCCGTCGCGCACGCCGAGATGGATCGTGTCGAGCGTCGCTTCCGCGAGCGCCTCGAGGTGCGGGCGCGCGACCGCGGTGAGCGGCATCTGCTCGAGCGCGATCGTGCCGAGCTCGATCAGCTTCGGGCCGAGCAGGTAGCCGCCCTGCACCTGGCGCAGGTAGCGCGCCTGCACGAGGCTGCTCACGAGGCGGTGCGTGGTGCTGCGCGTCGTGCCAAGCGCGGCGCCGATCGCGCGCATGTCGCGCGCGCCGTTCGCGATCGCCTCGAGGATCGCAAGACCGCGCAGCAGCGTCTGCGTGCCGGCCTGCTGCGCAGCAAGATCGAGCGGCGTGCTGGTCGCGCCGATGCTGTCGGTCAGCGACGCATCGCCCGGCGTCGCACGCCGGGCGTCGAGGGCAAGTGTGTCGGGCATCTTGGTCATGGGGCGGGCTTCTTCAACGGAACCGGTGAAGCCGTTCGCACGATGCCGGAACTGCGTCCGGCGTCGCGACGAGGCGGCGGTCGATGCACCGAATAAAGCGCCCGGCGAACGTCATGGAAGGTGTCTCCGTGTGCGTCGGGCGCCGCGCGATGCATGGGTCCGAAGCTGTCGATGTGCTTCGGATTGTAGGAGCGCACGCACTCGCCTCCAATATTTGAATGCGTTGCCCAAATAATGAGAATTCGGCGCGAATCCGCCGTGTACGCGACGTAACGGCCGCTTCATGTGAACGGGGGCGGAACCCGCTGCGCAGCAGGTTCCGCCCCCGTTTGCTCACCGCGCGCCGCGCTTACTGCTGGCTCGTGCTGCGTGCCTGCATGTAGCGCTGGACGTCCGCGAACGACACACGGCCGCTGCCGCCCGAGTCGATCTGCCGGAAGTGGTTCGCGACATAGCCGAGGCCGGCCGCGCGCGCCTGCGATTCGGTGATCGAACCCGTGTTCTGCACGTCGGCTGCGCTGAACTGCCGCGCGAGCTTGCGCACCACCTGCGCATGCAGCGCGGCGCCCGTCGTCTGCGTGCCGGCGGTCGGCTTGCGCGCGGCCGGCGGCACGTACGGGTCGCCGAGTTGCGCCTGGCGTGCACGCACCGGCGCGGCGGCGTCGCTCGCCTGTGCGAACGCGGATACGGATGCTGCGGCGCCGACGCATGCGAGCGCCGCGGCAACGACGATGAAACGGTTCTTCATATCAGGCTCCAGTCTGGAATGAGGTCATCGACGGCAGGCGCGGCGCCACCGCGGGCGCGCGTCGCCTGCCTTGCGCATCGCATCAGTGCGCGGCCGCGTTATAGAAGGTCACGAGGTCGGCTTTCTCCTGCGGACGCGACGTATCGTCGAGATAGACCATGTGTCCGCCCTGATAGTCCTTGATCGTCAGGTTCGGTTGCGTCCCGAGCCGCGCGAGGTCGAGCTCGGTCTGGTAGAACGGCGTCGCGATGTCGTGATACCCGTTCAGCGACAGCACCTTCAGTTGCGGATTCAGCGACAGCGCCGCGGCCAGATCGGGGATCGTGTCGGGCATCGCGAGGCCGTCGTGCGTCCAGTCCCACGTGTTGATCGCATTGCTGCTCAACGAGTAGGCCGACTGCGCGGTGTACTTCAGCTCGTTCGGCAGGTATTTGCCGATCGTGTCGGTGAACGGCTGCGTGATGTACGTGCTCGACGGGTCGCCGCCCGATGCCAGCGGGCTCGACACCGGCACGTTCACGCGCGCGTCGTAGCGGCCGATCAGCGTGCCCGGGATCAGCGACAGCTGGAAGCTGTTGTCGAAGAAGGTCGGGATCACGTTGAAGTTCGCATTCCACAGCGACTGCTTCACGCCGGTCGAATTCGCCATCGTCGTGACGAGGGTCGGC
Organism: Burkholderia sp. BCC0405; assembly: GCF_902833075.1. NCBI lineage: Bacteria > Pseudomonadati > Pseudomonadota > Betaproteobacteria > Burkholderiales > Burkholderiaceae > Burkholderia > Burkholderia sp. BCC0405. The sequence goes on along the minus strand of NZ_CADFEO010000016.1, from coordinate 73,922 downwards.
GGCGGCGGCGTATGGCTCGCCAGATACGCGTTCACGGCGGGCGCGTAGCTGCCGGCCGTCAACAGGCGCATCTGGTCCGCATACTGCGGCAGGCTCGACGGGTTCGGATTGTCGAGCTGGTAGTACGCGCCGACGGTGCCATACGACGGCACGAAGCCCGCGCAGCTCACCGGGCTCGAACCGTTGTTCGAGTTGCCGATGTAGTCGCTCGCCATGTCGCAGTTCGTGTTGTAGTTCAGGATCGACGACTGCAGCACGATGCCGTCGAGCTTCACGCCGGCCGTCTCGAGCAGGTTCGCGAGCACGTCGGTGCGCGGCGTGCCGTACGATTCGCCGAACAGGTATTTCGGCGAATCGTTGCGCTGGTTCACGCTCAGGTAGCGCATCACGAAATCGCGAAACGCGCCGCCGTCCTGGTCGACACCCCAGAACGTCTGGTTCGTGTTCGGCGCGACCGCTTCGGAGAAGCCGGTGCCGATCGCATCGACGAACACGAGGTCGGTCGTGTCGAGCAGGCTTTCCTGGTTGTCGACGAACGGGAACGTCGACGTGTTCGCATTCGGGTCGCCCGTCTGGATCCGGCGCGGGCCGAACGAGCCGAGGTGCAGCCACACCGATGCGGAGCCGGGGCCGCCGTTGTACAGGAACGTGACGGGCCGCTTCGCCGCGGGCTGGTTGTCGGCCGTATAGGCGACATAGAAGAACGATGCTTCGGGCGCGCCGGTCTGCGGATTGCGCGCGACGAGGTGGCCGGCCGTGGCCGTGTAGTGGATCGTCTTGCCGTTCAGTGTGATCTGGTGATGCGTGACGGCGGCTTTTTCAACCGCGGCGGAGGCGTCGAGCGACGCGTTCGCGCTCGACGAATAACTGTTCGGATCGTTGTACGCCCTGTCCACCTGACTGGCGGGATCGGCTGAGCTGTCGGCGCTGGCAGCAGCGGACGATGTCACGTCGTCGTTGCAGGCCGTCAGAATCAGCGAAGAAAACACCACTCCTAACAACAGCTTCGCTTTGCTCGCTGGCATCGTTGCTTTCCTTCTCTCGGATGTTTTTTGTATCGAGCAGCCGGATAAGCCGCCCCCCGCCTCGATTGCGGCCGATAAGCCGAGGCGCTGGCCAATATACGCGAGCCCGTCAGCTTTGAAAAATTTTGAAATATTTGGCTCGCGGCCGGTGCAGCGCACACCTTTCAGGAATGCTTCGGTTCGTGAAACATTACATTTCACATACCTTTCACACACTTTCCCGTTTAGTCTGAAATACTAAAAATTCCAGAATTTCGTGCTATATCGACTAACAAAGTCGCGCGGCGCGCGGCATTGCTCGGCAAAACGAAATAGACGAATTCGTCTAAAGGATGTGGCCCGAAATGCGCGCGACACGAATGCGCTGCAGTGCACAAACGACGCACGAGCGGCTCACGAGCGGCGCACGGGTGGCGAAACGGTCAATGCGACGGCGCGAGCGCGCCGTTCACTCCGATTGCGGCAGTTCGGCCGCACCCATCCGGCGGGCAATGACTGCCGCACGCTGCGCCTGGTAGGCGGAGCCGCGGTGCGCGTCGAACCAGCGCGGCTTCGGCAGCATCACCGCGAGACGCGCCGATTGCCACGCGCCGAGCCGGCTGGCGGGAATCCTGTAGTAGTAGCGTGCGGCTGCCTCGGCGCCGTACACGCCGCGTCCCCACTCGACGGAATTCAGGTAGATCTCGAAGATCCGCTCCTTGTCGAGCACCGTTTCGAGCATCCACGTGATGATGAGCTCCTGCCCCTTGCGGATGTAGCTCTTCTCGCGCGACAGGAACAGGTTGCGCGCGAGCTGCTGCGTGATCGTCGAGCCGCCCGCGACGATCCGGCCGCGCGCCTTGTTCTTTTCCCACGCCTGCAGGATCGCGTCGACGTCGTAGCCGTTGTTGGTCGCGAAGGTCGAATCTTCCGACGCGATCAGCGCGCGCTTCAGGTTGCGCGAGATCTGGTCGTACGGCACCCATTGATGCTGAATCTGCGCGGGCGGCTTGTCGTGCGACAGCCACCACGCGTCGGTACGCATGAACGCGGTCGAGCCCGGGTTCACGAACGACCACAGCGCGATCTGCACGAGATAGAACAGTTGCGTCGCGAACCACGCGCCCGCGAACACCGAGCCTGCATAGACGATCCAGCGGGCCGGGCTCACCGTCCGCGTGGGCTGCGTGCCGCTCACCGCCACCACGTGCCGCGCTCCGTTCAGCTCGCCGCGAGCGCCTGGCGCAGCGCCGCCAGCACCGGTGCGCCGTCCGGCCGCACGCCGCGCCAGATGAAGAACGATTCGGCCGCCTGCTCGACGAGCATCCCGAGGCCGTCGGCCGTGCGCGCGCCGAGCGACGCCGCATGCTGCATGAACACCGTCGGCTGCGCGCCGTACATCATGTCGTACGCAAGCGTGCCCGCGCCGAATGCGGCCGCGTCGCACTCCGGCAGCGCGGCATCGAGGCTGCCGGCCGTCGCGTTGATCACCACGTCGTACGGCTCCGCGCGCACGACATCGGGGCCGCCACCGGCGAGCGTGCAGCCCGCATCGTGCGCGGCCTGCATGAACTGCCCGACGAGTGCCTCGGCCTTGCTCGCGGTACGGTTCACGATCGTGATCGACAGCGGCGCGCGGTCGAGCAGCGGCAGCACGACGCCGCGCGCCGCGCCACCCGCACCGAGCAGCAGAATGCGCGCGCCCGCCAGCGACACGCCGAGATTCGCTTCGATGTCGCGCACGAGGCCGACACCGTCGGTGTTGTCCCCGTGGATGCGGCCGTCGGCGTCGAAGCGCAGCGTATTCACCGCACCCGCCGCTGCCGCGCGCGGCGACAGCGTGTCGGCGAGCGCATGCGCTTCGAGCTTGAACGGCACCGTCACGTTCGCGCCGCGCCCGCCTTCGGCGACGAACGCGCGCACGGCAGCGTCGAAACCGTCGACCGGCGCGAGCCGGTGCGTATACTCGACCGGCTCGCCCGTCTGCGCGGCGAATTGCGCATGGATGAACGGCGACTTGCTGTGCGCCACCGGGTTGCCGAACACGACATAGCGGTCGGCGCCGCTCGTCGACGCAGCCGCGCTCATGATGCGCGCCCCTCTTCGCCGGCGTTGCCGTTCGCGGCTTCGCCGCCTTCACCGGCCGCCGCGCCTTCCGCTTCCGCCATCGCTTCGGCCTCGGCTTCGGCCGTCGCGTCTTCGGCGTCGATCAGCGTGTCGTCGCCACCTTCGGCGTCATCCTCTTCCTCGGCCGCGTCGCCGCTCGTCACGGCCGGCGCGTCGAGCACCTTCACCAACCGCACCGATGCCTCGATCGTCAGCTCGTCGAGCGACATCACGTCGAGCAGCACGCGCGTGCCGCGCGCATGCACGCCGAGCCCCGGCACGTGCAGCAGCAGCGGAATTTCCTCGAGGCGCACGAGATCGCCCTTCACGACGCTCGCGACGACCTGCTTCTTCTGCTCCTGCGCAAGCCAGCGCAGGCACCAGAAATACTCCATCCGGCGCTGGTAGTCGGCATAGGCCGTGTAGGTGTCGTCGAAGCCCTGCACGACCGCATAAAGATCGGCGTCCTTCGGCTTGAACGGTGCGGCGAGCTTCGCAGTGACACCATGCTGCACGCACGCGAGCAGTTGCCACTGGTTCACGAGGTCGACGTAGCGGCGCAGCGGCGACGTGCTCCACGCGTACTGCGCCACGCCGAGGCCTTCGTGCGGCGCGGCCGTCGTCTGCATCCGCGTGCGCTTCGGGCCCGGCGCGCCGAAGCCCCGCTGCGAGCGGTAGATGCCCGGCACCGTGTGGTCGTGCAGGAATGCCCCCCAGGTCGAGTTCGCGAGGATCGCGAGCTCCGACACGATCAGGTCGAGCGGCGAGCCGCGGCGGCGCGGCGTGATCGACACGTGCTCGCCGTCGACGTAGAAGTTGTAGTCGGTGTTGCGCTGCACCTCGCGCTTCAGGCCGTAGCCCGCGCGCGCGACCTGGCGCTTCTCGAACAGCGCCTGCGCAAGCGGCCACAGCACGGCGATGTCGTCCTTGTGCGGATAGTCGCCGGTGCCGGCCGCGAGCGTCTCTTCGTTGACGAGCTCGTCGAGGTGGTTGTGGCGCAGGTTGCTCTTCACGAACACGAGCTCGGCGCGCGTCTCGTTCGCGACGATCTCCTGGGTTTCGCGGTTGACGATGATGTACAGCGACAGCGCCGGGCGGTAGTCGCCTTCCTTCAGCGTGAACACGTCGACGACGTCATCCGGCAGCATCGTGATCTTGTCGCCCGGCATGTAGACGGTCGACAGGCGCGTGCGCGCGATCGCGTCGACCGCGTCGCCGCGCACGATGCCGAGCGCCGGCGCCGCGATGTGCACGCCGATCCGCACACGGCCGTCGGCCAGGTGCTCGACCGAGAACGCGTCGTCGATTTCGGTCGTCGTGACGTCGTCGATCGAGAACGCCTGGACGTCCGCGCGCGGCAGGTCGTCGGGCAGCGCGCCGACCGTGACGGGCGGAAAGCCCGTGCCGTGCGGGAAGAACTCCGCGAGGAAGCGCGCCTCATGCAGCGCACGCGGCGACGCGATGCCGCCGCAGTCGAGCATCAGCCGCGCCGGCGACACGCCGCGCGCACCGGCCGCCGCCTCCATCGCCTTGTATTCGATCGCGTTCTTGTCCGGCCGCGTCAGCAGCCCGAGCACCTTGCCCGCGAACGCGTCCGGCAGCTTGCCGGCCTTCAGTTCCTCTTCATACTGCACCTGGACGAGCGCCTGCTGGCGCTTGCGCTCGAGCGACGCGAGCGCCATCTTGAGCTGGTCTTCCGGCGCGCGCTGGTACTGGCCGCGCCCCTTGCGGCGGAAGTAGACGGGCGAGCCGTGCAGTCGCAACACCAGCGCCGCACGCTCGACCGGGCCGTACGTCGCGCCGAAGTATTCCGCGGCCAGCGCCGTGTACGCGAACTCGTCGGCCGGCGCGCATTCCCACAGGAAATCCAGATCGATCTGCTGCGCGGCCGAGTCGGCCTCCTGCATCAGTTCGCTTGCGGCCGGCTTGTCGAATTCGATCAGCACGTCTTTCGCGCGCACCTTCGCACGCCGCCCGCCGGGCAACTCGACCTGAAACGCGTCGCCCTGGCGCGACAGCACGCTGCCCGCCTTGAAACTGCCCGATTCCTCGAAGAAAACGTTCACTCAGTACTCTCGTTCAGACTGCCGGGCGCCGCGTCGGCGGCGCCGCATGATGATGGGAATTCGATCGGCACATGGCCGGATTAAGACGTCTTTCCGTCGCAAAAGGCGAGAACGTCGTCGACATAGTCGGCAAACTCGCTGATCCCGTGATCGCTGCCCTCGATCACGTGCGTTTTCGCGCCCGGGTAATGCGCGAGCATCTCGCGGTAATCGAGCACTTCGTCACCGGTCGCCGCGAACAGATAGTAGCGTTCGGCACGCGTGATCGCCGGCACGCGCAGCGCATCGAGTTCATGCAGGTGACGGCGCTCGACGACGATCGTGCCGCCGCCGTGGTACAGCGGCTGTTCGCCGAGATGCTGCTCGAGATCGCGCTGCGGCACGATGGCCGGATTCAGCAGTACGGCCTTCCAGCCGTGCTTTTCGGCCAGCCACGTGGCGTAATAGCCGCCGAGCGAGCTGCCGATGACGGTCACGTCGCGCGCGCCGGCCACCTCCGCTTCCGCGACCGCGATCGCCTCGAGCGGCGACACCGACAGCGACGGGCACCGCCACTCTCCGGTGCGGCCGAGTTCGGCCATGCGCGCCGCGAGCTGGCGCGACTTCTGCGATTCCGGCGACGACCGGAAGCCGTGCAGATACAGGATCACGTGCGGCTCCCGAGCGCATCGAGCAGCTTCTGGTGCACGCCGCCGAAGCCGCCGTTGCTCATCACGAGCACGTGGTCGCCCGGGCGCGCGGCTGCGACGACGGACTTCACCAGCAGGTGCAGGTCGTCGAACGCGTGCGCGTTCTCGCCCAGCGGCGCCAGCGCCTCGGCCAGATCCCAGCCGAGCGCATCGCGCCCGGTCGGCGCGCCGTAGCCGAACACGAGATCGGCGTCGGCCAGGCTCGCCGGCAATTGCGACTTCATCACGCCGAGCTTCATCGTGTTCGAACGCGGCTCGAGCACCGCGAGGATGCGGGCATTCTGGCGGCCGATGCGGGCACGAAGGCCGGCGATCGTGGTTTCTATCGCGGTCGGATGGTGCGCGAAATCGTCGTAGACGGTCACGCCGTCCACGCTGCCGCGCACTTCCATACGGCGCTTCACGTTGCGGAACGACGCGAGGGATTCGGCCGCCTGCGCGGGCGGCACGCCCACATGGCGCGCAGCCGCAATCGCCGCCAGCGCGTTCATCCGGTTGTGATCGCCCTGCACCTGCCACGCGACTTCGCCGACGCGTTCCGCGTGCGAATACACCGCGAAGCGCTCGTCGACCGGCACGCCGTCCTCGGCCGGCAGCGCCTGCCAGCCGCCGTCGACGCCGAACCGCTCGACCTCGCTCCAGCAGCCGCGCGCCAGCACGCGCTCGAGCGCATCCGAGCGGCCGTTCGTGACGATCCGGCCGACACCGGGCACGGTACGCACGAGATGGTGGAATTGCGTCTCGATCGCCGTGAGATCCGGGAAGATATCGGCATGATCGAATTCGAGATTGTTCAGCACCGCGGTGCGCGGCCGGTAGTGGACGAACTTCGAGCGCTTGTCGAAGAACGCCGTATCGTATTCGTCGGCCTCGATCACGAAGAAGCTCGAATCGGTGAGCCGCGCCGACACGCCGAAGTTCAGCGGCACGCCGCCGATCAGGAAGCCCGGATTCAGGCCCGAATCCTCCAGCAGCCACGCGAGCATCGACGACGTGGTCGTCTTGCCGTGCGTGCCCGCGACCGCGAGCACCCATTTGCCGGCCAGCACGTGCTCGCCGAGCCACTGCGGACCCGACACGTACGGCAGGCCGCGATCCAGGATCGCCTCCATCAGCGGATTGCCGCGCGTGACGACGTTGCCGATCACGAACAGGTCCGGTTTCAGGTCGATCTGCTCGGCGCCGTAGCCCTCGATCAACGTAATGCCCTGCGCCTCGAGCTGCGTGCTCATCGGCGGATAGACGCCCGCGTCGCAACCCGTCACCGTGTGGCCCGCCTCGCGCGCGAGTACGGCGAGACCGCCCATGAAGGTGCCGCAGATGCCAAGAATGTGGATGTGCATAGATGAATGCTTTCGCGCCGCCGGGCGCCGTCGATTCGGAAAGGATGCGTGTGCGGCGCGCCGGACGAGCCGTGCGGCCGGCGCCCGGCCAACGGCTTTTGCCGCGACACAAAGGACACTATTGTAACTGACGGCCTGCCGTGCCCGGCGGCCCGAACGCTGCGCGCGAACGGCGCCGGCACGCCGGGCGGCAGGCCGCCGCACCCGCGCTCGGGCCCTGCGGCGATCGAGTATGATTGCCGGATCATGTCTCGCAAAACCCTTCTCGACCCGCGGCGCGTCCGCGAGGAAATCGCCCAGTCCGCCGCCCGCCTGATCGCGGAGGACGGCCTGGACTATGCCGGCGCGAAACGCAAGGCCGCGCGCCAGTTGCTGGGCGATACGCGCGTTGCCGGCGAATGGCTGCCGGATAACGACCAGATCGAGGAAGAACTGCGCGAGTACCTCGCTCTGTTCCAGAGCGACACGCAGCCGGACGAGCTGCGCCGCCTGCGCGAAGTCGCGCTCGACTGGATGCGCCGGCTCGCCGAGTTCCATCCCTATGTGACGGGCGCCGTGCTGAACGGCACCGCGAACGCGCATTCGGATATCCATTTGCAGGCATTCACCGACAACCCGAAGGACGTCGCAATCTACCTGCTGAACCAGAACGTCCAGTACGACGTATCCGAGACGCGGCACTTCGCGGGCCGCGCCGACGTCGAGACGCTCAGTTTCCTGTGGCGCCCGCGGCGCGACGTGGACGCGATCGGCATCCACCTCGCGCTCTATGCGAGCGACGACCTGCGCGGCGCGGTCAAGGCCGACGCGCGCGGCCGGGTCGCCCGTGCGGATGCCGCTGCGCTGCGTGCGCTCGTCGAAGCAGGCAAGACCCCTTCCGAACCGGAATGATTCAACGATGATGATGAAACGCATGTTGGCGCTCGCGGTGGTCGCGGCCGCCGCCGTTGCCGGCGGGCTCGCCGCCGGCCACTGGTTCCGCGGCACCGCCGATGACGGTGTCGCCGTCGCCGCGCCCGCCGCACACGGCAGCCCGGTCGAACAGCTGTGGGCGGCGTCGCTGACGGGCACCGACGGCAAGCCGGCCACGCTGTCCGCCTTCAAGGGCCAGAAGGTCGTCGTCAATTTCTGGGCGTCGTGGTGCGGCCCGTGCGTCGAGGAGATGCCGGAGCTCGTCGCGCTGTCGCATCAATACAAGCAGAAGGGCATCCGTTTCATCGGGATCGGCGTCGATTCGGAACAGAACGTGAAGAACTTTCTGCAGAAGGTGAAGGTCGACTATCCGGTATTCATCAGCGGATATGCGGGCGCCGATCTGGCCCGTAATTTCGGAAATACCGCCGGCGCGTTGCCGTTTACGGTCGTCATCGACGAAACCGGCAAGATTCGCGAGACAAAATTGGGACAAATCCAACCGGCCGAGCTGAAAAAGACGCTCGACGCACTGTAACCTGCCTGGACGGCGGCCCGCACGTTGGCAGCGATTTGCCCGTGGATCGCCGCAATTTCGCGTGAATTCGCCGATACTTTGCTTGCGCGCCGGTAATTCTTGCAGGTCGGGCGCGCTCGACCGTTCGGCGAAACTAGACAAATTTCTCTAAATAGCGCTAAAGTTCGCGCAATTCCGCAGAAATAGAAGCGACCATGACACGATTGCTGGTGCTGCACGGCCCCAACCTGAACCTTCTCGGCACCCGGGAACCGGAGGTGTACGGCCGCGTCACGCTCGCCCAGATCGATCAGGCGCTTGCCGCGCGTGCCCGGGAAGCCGGCGCCGAACTGTCGTCGTTCCAGAGCAACCATGAAGGCGCGCTGGTCGACCGCATCCAGGCCGCGCGGGAAGAACAGACCGATTTCATCCTGATCAATCCGGCCGCGTATACGCACACGAGCGTCGCGATCCGGGACGCGATCGCCGGCGTTGGCATCCCGTTCGTCGAGGTTCACTTGTCGAACGTGCATCGCCGCGAAGCGTTCAGGCACCACTCCTACTTTTCCGACCAGGCCGAAGGCGTGATCTGCGGGCTCGGCTGGAAAGGTTATCTGTACGCGCTCGAGTACGCGCTGGACAAGCTGCAAGGCGCGTCGCGCGGCTGATTTCGCGATCTAGATTCAGCGCCGGCCCCTAACCGGCGCTTTCACGTATTGAAAGGGGAATTCCCGATGGATCTTCGTAAGCTGAAAACTCTGATCGACCTCGTTTCCGAATCCGGCATCTCCGAGCTGGAAGTGACGGAAGGCGAAGGCAAGGTGCGCATCGTCAAGAACGCGCCGCCGGTCTACGTGCAGCCGACGGCTGGGTATGCCCCGCAAGTCAGCGCGCCCGCGCCGTCGGCCGCGCTGCCGATCGAAGGCGCCGCCGCGCCGGCCGCAGGCGGCGCTGCCGCTCCGGCTGTCCCGCAGGGCCACGTCGTGACGTCGCCGATGGTCGGCACGTTCTATCGCGCGCCGTCGCCGGGCGCCGACCCGTTCGTCCAGGTGGGCGACACGGTCAAGGAAGGCCAGACGATTTGCATCATCGAAGCAATGAAGCTGCTCAACGAGATCGAGTCGGACAAGGCCGGCGTGATCAAGGAAATCCTCGTCGAGAACGGCCAGGCCGTCGAATACGGCCAGCCGCTTTTCGTGATCGGCTAAGTCCGCCGCGCGGCCTGCGGGCCGCGCGCCGCCGATGCCCGCCAGGCGCCGTTCGCGCGCCCCTCGAAGAGACGAATACTCGCTATGTTTGAAAAAATCCTCATTGCCAACCGCGGTGAAATCGCGCTGCGCATCCAGCGTGCGTGCCGCGAGCTCGGCGTCAAGACGGTGGTCGTCTACTCGGAAGCCGACAAGGAAGCCAAGTACGTGCGCCTCGCGGACGAAGCCGTCTGTATCGGCCCGGCCCCGTCGAACCTGAGCTACCTGAACATGCCGGCGCTGATCAGCGCCGCGGAAGTCACCGATGCCGAGGCGATCCACCCCGGCTACGGCTTCCTGTCGGAGAACGCCGATTTCGCGGAACGTGTCGAGCAGTCGGGCTTCACGTTCATCGGCCCGCGCCCGGAAACGATCCGCATGATGGGTGACAAGGTCACCGCGAAGCAGACGATGATCAAGACCGGCGTGCCGTGCGTGCCGGGCTCGGAAGGCGCGTTGCCGGACGATCCGAAGGAGATCGTCAAGATTGCGCGCGCGATCGGCTATCCGGTCATCATCAAGGCGGCAGGCGGCGGCGGCGGGCGCGGGATGCGCGTCGTGCACACCGAGGCTGCGCTCGTCAACGCGGTCAACATGACCCGCGAGGAAGCCGGCCGTGCGTTCGGCAACCCGCAGGTGTACATGGAGAAGTTCCTCGAGAACCCGCGCCACATCGAAATCCAGGTGCTGTCCGACGCGTACAAGAACGCGATCTGGCTCGGCGAGCGCGATTGCTCGATGCAGCGCCGCCACCAGAAGGTGATCGAGGAAGCGCCGGCACCCGGCATTCCGCGCCGCCTGATCGACCGCATCGGCGACCGCTGCGCGGACGCCTGCAAGAAGATGGGCTACCTCGGCGCAGGCACGTTCGAATTCCTGTATGAAAACGGCGAGTTCTACTTCATCGAGATGAACACGCGCGTGCAGGTCGAGCACCCGGTGTCGGAGCTGATCACGGGCGTCGACATCGTGCAGGAACAGATCCGCATCGCGGCCGGCGAGAAGCTCGCGCTGCGCCAGCGCGACATCCAGTTCCGCGGACATGCGATCGAATGCCGGATCAACGCCGAAGATCCGTTCAAGTTCACGCCGTCGCCGGGCCGGATCACGTCGTGGCATACGCCGGGCGGCCCTGGCGTGCGCGTCGATTCGCACGCCTACAATGGCTATTTCGTGCCGCCGAACTATGATTCGATGATCGGCAAGCTGATCACCTACGGCGCGACGCGCGAGCAGGCGATCAGCCGGATGCGCATCGCGCTGTCGGAAATGGTCGTCGAAGGCATCCAGACCAACATCCCGCTGCACCGCGAGCTGATGATCGATTCGAAGTTCGTCGAAGGCGGCACCAGCATCCACTACCTCGAAAACCGGCTCGCCCAGAAGCAGCAAGTCGCACCGGAAGAAGCGTAAGCATGAGCTATCGCGAACTCGTCGTCGAACTGGCCCGCGAGCATGCGGAGGCGCTGTCCGACGCGCTGCTCGACCTCGGCGCACTGTCGGTGTCGGTCGAAGACGCCGACGCCGACACGCCCGACGAACAGCCGCTCTTCGGCGAGCCGGGCCTCGTGCCCGATCGCACCGCGTGGCAGCACTCGCGCGTGGTCGCGCTGCTCGCGGCCGACCACGAGCCGGCCGTGCTGCTCGCGGCGGCCGCGAACGAGATCGGCGTCGCCGAGACCCCGGCGTTCACCGTCCGCGAAGTCGAGGAACAGGACTGGGTGCGGCTCACGCAATCGCAGTTCGAGCCGATCCCGATCGGCGAGCGGATCTGGGTCGTGCCGTCGTGGCATGACGCACCCGATCCCGATGCGCTCGTCCTCGAACTCGATCCTGGCCTCGCATTCGGTACCGGCAGCCACCCGACCACGCGCCTGTGCATGGAATGGCTCGAGCAGTCGGTGAAGCCCGGCCAGTCGGTGCTCGACTACGGTTGCGGCTCGGGCATTCTCGCGATCCTCGCGAAGAAATGCGGGGCGAACTCCGTCATCGGCATCGACATCGATCCGCAGGCAGTCGAATCGGCGCGGCAGAACAGCGAACGCAACCACGCGGATGTCACGTACGGGCTGCCCGATGCATGCCCGGACGGTGACTTCGACATCGTCGTCGCGAACATCCTGTCGAACCCGCTGAAGCTGATGGCGTCGATGCTCGCATCGAAGGTCAAGCCGGGCGGGCGCATCGCGCTGTCGGGCGTGCTCGCGCGCCAGGCGGACGAAGTTGCGGCCGTCTACGCACGCTACGTCGACATTTCGGTCTGGCGTGAGCACGAAGGTTGGGTATGCCTCGCCGGAACCCGCCGCGAAAGCCATTAGAATAGCGCTGTCCTTCACTCTGGCCAGCAGGCCGCCCGGCTCGACATGCTTCTTGCGACGCGCTGCCCTCATTGCGAAACCGTCTTCCGGCTGCAGCAGGAACAGCTCTCGCTGCATCAAGGGCTTGTGCGCTGCGGGCATTGCCACGAAGTCTTCAACGCATCCGAGTCGCTCGTTCCCGAGCACGCGCAGCAGCCCGAACCGGCCCTGACCGAACCGGCTGCCGCGCCGGACGACGGCGACGCGCATCATCCGGCCCCGCCTCGGCTGTTCGCTGGCGAAGCGCCGGCCGGGCTACCCTCCGACACCGATTACAAGCCGGAAGGCTGGGACATGTGGGCGCCGTGGCTCGATGCCGGCATCGACCCGTCGCTGCAGCACAGCGTGCAGACCCTGCGCACCGAGCCGCTGATCCCGCTCGCGCTTCCTTCCACCGAAGCCGGCGTCGTTCACCTGTCGGGTACGCCCGCACCGTTCGCGCCCTCCCCGGCCGAGCTGGACACCTCCACTGCCGTCGCGCAACCCGCCGAATCGTTGCAGACGCAGCAAGACACCGGACCATCGGCCGCACCCGTCGAACGCGACCCGCGTGAGCCCCGCTTCGTCGCCCACCTTCCGTCGGACGCAGAGACCGCTCACGATGCCGCCGAACCCGTCGGCACCGCGCGCTTCGCCGTGCCGGACGACGAACGCGCGCCGCGCGAACCGCGTTTTGCGTTCGCTCCTGCGCCAGCCGAAGCCGAAGCCGTCACCGAAGCCGTCACCGAAGCCGGAACCGAGCCTGACACCGGCACCCCACGGCATGACGAGACGCCCGCCGCCACGGCCAGCGCACCGGCCACACCGTTCCCCGCTGCGCTGACCGACGACGATCGTCCGCATTTCGCCGTCACGCGCGAGACGCGCGCGCCGCAGCGACGCGGCATGGTCGGCGGCTTTTTCGGTGGTCTCGTCGCTGCCGTGCTCGCCGTGCTGCTCGTCGCGCAACTCGCATGGTGGCAGCGCGAAACGCTGATGATCGACTGGCCCGTCACACAGGGCTGGTTCCGGCAGGCCTGCGCACCGCTCGGCTGCACGGTTGCGCCGCCGCGCGCGATCGACGGCCTGCGGCTCGACGCGACCGACCTGCGCCAGCTCGACGGCCCGCGCGAGCTCGAGCTGAAGGTGCCGCTGACGAACCGCTACCGTGTCGCGCTCGCCTATCCTTCGCTCGAGCTGACGCTGCTCGACGACACCAACCACGTGACCGTACGCCGCGTACTTGCGCCGCGCGACTACGTGCGCCCGGGCACGCCGATCGACGCCGGGCTGCCGCCTGGCACGACGCAGACGATGGTCGTCCGCGTCGAAACGAACGGCACGCCCGCCTCGAATTTCCGCGTCCAGATTTTCTATCCGTGACGCACCGCGGCGCGCGCCTGCGCGCCCGTCTCAACCCGCGCGCCGAAGCGGCGCGCTATTTCGGAGCACGAACATGAGCAAAGTTACGCTGGGTGGCAACCCGATCGATCTCGCCGGCACGTTCCCGGTCGTCGGCGCACAAGGCGCCGATTTCAAGCTGGTCGGCAAGGATCTCGCCGACCTGTCGCTCGCCAGCTTCGCCGGCAAGCGCAAGGTGCTGAACATCGTCCCGAGCCTCGACACGCCGACCTGCGCGACGTCGACCCGCAAGTTCAACGAAGCCGCATCGTCGCTCGACAACACGGTGGTCATCGTCGTGTCCGCCGATCTGCCGTTCGCCGCTACGCGCTTCTGCACGACCGAAGGCCTCGAGAATGTCGTGACGGCTTCGACGTTCCGCACCGGCCGCGCGTTCGCGAACGCGTACGGCGTCGACGTGACGAGTGGCCCGCTGAACGGCCTGACCGCACGTGCAGTCGTCGTGCTCGACGCGCAGGACAAGGTGATCCACGCGGAACTCGTCGGCGAAATCAAGGACGAGCCGAACTACGATGCAGCGCTCGCCGCACTGAAGTAAGCTTTCTTTCGCTTTCCCCTGCCGCGCCGCGCCTTTCGCGCGGCGTTGTCGCGCAGGGTCCCTCATTTCTACAGGAACGCACACCTTGGCTACGTTGATTTGCGGCTCGATCGCCTACGATTCCATCATGACCTTCGAAGGGCGGTTTCGCGAGCACATCCTGCCCGACCAGGTGCACCTCATCAACCTGAGCTTCCTCGTGCCGACGATGCGCCGCGAATTCGGCGGCTGCGCGGGCAACATCGCGTACGCACTGCACCTGCTCGGCGGCGATGCGCGCATGATGGGGACGATGGGCGCGCTCGACGCGCAGCCGTATCTCGACCGGCTCGACCAGCTCGGCCTGCGCCGCGACCACGTGCGCGTGCTGCCCGACACGTATACGGCGCAGGCGATGATCACGACCGATCTCGACAACAATCAGATCGCGGCGTTCCACCCGGGTGCGATGATGCAGTCGCACCTGAACCACGCGGGCGACGCGCCGGACGTCAAGCTCGCGATCGTCGGCCCCGACGGCTTCGACGGGATGGTGCAGCACGTCGAGGAACTCGCCAAGGCCGGTGTGCCGTTCGTGTTCGATCCGGGCCAGGGCCTGCCGCTGTTCGACGGTGCGACGCTGCGGCGCTGCATTGAACTTGCGACCTATCTGGCGGTCAACGACTACGAGGCCAAGCTGGTGAGCGACAAGACGGGATGGTCCGAAGATGAAATCGCCAGCCGGGTCGACGCGCTCGTCATTACGCGTGGCGAGCACGGCGCGACCATCCGCCACAAGCAGGGCGCGGAGCAGATTCCTGTCGTACCGGCCGAGCGCATCTCCGATCCGACCGGCTGCGGCGACGCCTTCCGGGGCGGCCTGCTGTACGGCATCGAGCACGGCCTCGACTGGGCAACCACGGGCCGCCTCGCGAGCCTGATGGGCTCGATCAAGATCGCCCACCAGGGGCCCCAGACTTACGTACTGACGCGCGCCGAGATCGACGCGCGCTTCGAGACTGCATTCGGTTACAGTCTCAAATGAATTTTGTGGGAGAGCAAAGATGTTGACGAAAAAGACCCTCACGCTCGCGGCCATGCTGGCGGCCTCGCTGACGCTCACCGGTTGCTTCACCGCACCCGGTTCGGCGGATGTCTATAGCGTCGGCCAGGCGCAGCGGGAACAGACGGTTCGCATGGGGACGGTCGAAAGCGTCCGCGCCGTGCGCATCCAGTCCGACGGCGGCGGCAGCGCGATCGGCACGCTCGGCGGCGGCGCGCTCGGCGCAGTGGCAGGCAGCGCGATCGGCGGCGGCAAGGGGTCGATCCTGACCGCGATCGCCGGCGGTCTCGTCGGCGCGGTCGCGGGCAACGCGGTCGGCGAAAACCTCAGCACGGCGAACGGTGTCGAAATCACCGTGCGCCTCGACAACGGCGATCTGCGCTCGATCACGCAGGCAGCAAGCGGCGAAGCGTTCCGCGCCGGCGAGCGCGTGCGACTGCTGTCGAGCGGCGGCATCACGCGCGTCACGCACTAACGGGTACCTCAGCACGCGGCGCAAGCCGCGGTCGAACGCATGTGCGAAGCTGCACATGCGTTTTTTTTCGTCCGTACTCACTGGTGCCGGCATACAGGCACCCGACGTCCGGCACATCTGCAGGGGCGGGCGAAAAAAATCCCGCCACCTGAACCAGATGGCGGGACTGATTGAGTAGCGCTACTCAACCCACGGACACCGCATGAGTGTCCGGGTAGTGCGGGTCAGCCTCGATTACGGACGGCTGCCGGTCGGGAACGGCCATGCCGCTGCCGGGTTGAGCGCGGTCTTCACGCCCGATGCCGGCGCAACCGATGCGGTCGACGCGGTCGTTGCCGGCGCTGCCTTCTTCACGACGGCCTTCTTCGGAGCCGCAGCCTTCTTGGCCGGAGCGGCAGCCTTCTTCGCAGGAGCAGCGGCCTTCGTCGCAGGAGCGGCAGCCTTCTTCGCCGCAGGCGCAGCCTTCTTAGCGGCAGCCTTCTTGGCAGGCGCAGCCTTCTTCGCAGCAGCCTTCTTCGCCGGCGCGGCCTTCTTCGCAGCAGCCTTCTTGGCCGGTGCGGCCTTCTTCGCAGCAACCTTCTTCACTGCGACTTTCTTGGCTGCAACCTTCTTCGCTGCGGCCTTCTTGGCCGGTGCGGCCTTCTTCGCAGCAACCTTCTTCACTGCGACCTTCTTGGCTGCAACCTTCTTCGTTGCGACCTTCTTGGCAGCAACCTTCTTCGCTGCGGCCTTCTTGGCCGGTGCTGCCTTCTTCGCGGCAACCTTCTTCACCGCGACCTTCTTCGCAGCAACCTTCTTCACTGCAGCAGCCTTCTTCGCCGGCGCAGCAGCCTTCTTCGCAACGGTTTTCTTTGCAGCAACCTTCTTAGCAGCCGGTTTCTTCTTGGCGGTAGCCATGTTGTTCTCCTTCAGGTTCAGATGAGAGTCAGTTCAAACTACACCCTTCGTCAAAACCCGCTTCCCGCGGACGCTGTTCAGGACGTGCGCTTCGAAGCGGGCTATTCATCGGCGTACGCGGATACCACGTGCTTACGCTAATGAATACGGTATGGCGCGCGTGACCACCCGGCCTCGCGCGCCAAATCAAGTCGGTAGCCGGCGCACCTCGCGCCGCTACCCCTAATCGCTTGATCAAGCGGACCGCCACACAGCCGTCCGCTTTTTCCGGAGGGAAGTTTGCCCATCCCACTGAAGGGTTCGCAAAGTGCCTGTCGTGTCGTCGTGCCGTTAAGGCACCGGGCATGCTTTGCATCAGGCGTTCTTGCTCCTAAACCTTGGGCCGGGGCCAAGAGGCCGCCGGCTGCTCCATCATGTGACGGGTTCGCTGCTGCGGGTTATTCCCAGGACAGCGCGCCGCCCGTCTGATACTCGATCACACGCGTCTCGAAGAAGTTGCGTTCCTTCTTCAGGTCGATCATCTCGCTCATCCACGGGAACGGGTTTTCCTCGTTCGGGTACAGCGGGTCGAGGCCGATCTGCTGGCAACGACGGTTGCTGATGAAGCGCAGATAGCTCTTGAACATCGACGCGTTCAAACCCAGCACGCCGCGCGGCATCGTGTCCTCGGCGTAGCGGTATTCGAGTTCGACAGCCTGCTTGAACAACTCGCGGATCTCGGCTCGGAATTCGGCGGTCCAGAGATGCGGGTTCTCGAGCTTGATCTGGTTGATCAGGTCGATGCCGAAGTTGCAGTGCATCGACTCGTCGCGCAGGATGTACTGATATTGCTCTGCAGCACCCGTCATCTTGTTCTGGCGGCCGAGCGCGAGGATCTGCGTGAACCCGACATAGAAGAACAGGCCTTCCATGATGCAGGCGAACACGATCAGCGACTTCAGCAGCTTCTGATCCGCTTCGAGCGTGCCGGTCTTGAAGGCCGGGTCCGTCAGCGTGTGGATGAACGGGATCAGGAATTCGTCCTTCGCACGGATCGACGCGACCTCGTGGTACGCGTTGAAGATCTCGCCTTCGTCGAGACCGAGCGATTCGACAATGTATTGGTACGCATGCGTGTGGATCGCCTCTTCGAACGCCTGGCGCAGCAGGAACTGCCGGCACTCGGGCGCCGTGATGTGGCGGTACGTGCCGAGCACGATGTTGTTCGCCGCGAGCGAATCGGCCGTCACGAAGAAGCCGAGGTTGCGCTTCACGATGCGGCGCTCGTCGTCTGTCAGACCATTCGGGTCCTTCCACAGAGCGATGTCGCGGGACATGTTGATTTCCTGCGGCATCCAGTGGTTCGCGCAACCGGCCAGATACTTTTCCCACGCCCACTTGTACTTGAACGGCACCAGCTGATTGACGTCAGTCTGGCCGTTGATGATGCGCTTGTCGGCGACATTGACCCGCGCTTCCGAACCGCCGGCGGGAGCAGCCGATGCCTGCGGCGGCACCGCAAGATCGCCTTCGAAAATGTCGCGGACCTGATGGGCGGCAGGCGTTGCAGCCTGCAGTCCGACAGCCGTTCCTGCGGAGGTGCGCATCGCGTTTTGCTGCGCTCCGCTCGCGGGAGTTACGGCAGTCTTCTCTTCATCCCAGTTGAGCATAAATTCTCACCATCAATTTAGAACGGTTTGTACCATCTTTTCCTGAGCGATAAAAGGGTTCGCTCACGAAAAATCCTTTTTTCGATTCGCGTTGCGACCTCGATACAACACTTTGAGCAACGCATCGTCGTTCATGCAGCGCGCGACGTGTGCCGCGCGTGTATCGCGAGGTGCGCTCGACGCATCGAACGCTGATCGAAACGCGACGTCGTCGGGGATGTTTCGATCGCTTGTCGCTGCCTGCAACGCAAGTGCCGCGTTACAGATTCCTTATCATTTTTTTAGTTGAGAGCGGCGCACACTTCAACCTCGATCGGTCGTCGTGTGCGCCGCGCTGACCTTCTGCTCAGGTCAGGCGCACTGCGTTACTGGCACGCTTCGCACTCGTCGAAGCCAGGATCGCCCGGACGCATCGTGCACACCGGACCATCTGCCTCGACCGGTGCGAGTGCCGGTGCCGCGTTGACCGCACCCGACGACGCAGCGCCGCCTGCCGCACCGAAGCCGCCGGCCGCGCCTTGCGCGCCGCCGCTGCTCGAACCGCCGCCCGTCGGCACTGCGTTCAGCGCGCCGTGTGCGACCGTCGACTTCTCGACGTGCGTCGCCGCCATCGTGCGCAGGTAGTAGGTCGTCTTCAGGCCGCGCAGCCATGCGAGCTTGTAGACCTCGT
Organism: Burkholderia sp. BCC0405; assembly: GCF_902833075.1. NCBI lineage: Bacteria > Pseudomonadati > Pseudomonadota > Betaproteobacteria > Burkholderiales > Burkholderiaceae > Burkholderia > Burkholderia sp. BCC0405. The sequence goes on along the minus strand of NZ_CADFEO010000016.1, from coordinate 55,009 downwards.
CGAGCTTCTTGCCCGATGCGCCGCCCATGTAGATGTTCAGCGACTGCGCCTGGTCGATCCACTTCTGGCGACGCGATGCCGCTTCGACCAGCCACGTCGGGTCGACTTCGAACGCGGTCGCGTAGATCGCGCGCAGGTCGGCCGGGATGCGGTCGATGCGCGACAGCATGCCGTCGAAGTACTTCAGGTCGGCGACCATCACTTCATCCCACAGGCCGCGCTCCTTCAGGTCGCGCACCAGGTACTCGTTCACCACCGTGAATTCGCCCGACAGGTTCGACTTCACGTACAGGTTCTGGAAGGTCGGCTCGATACAGGCCGACACGCCGATGATGTTCGAGATCGTCGCCGTCGGCGCGATCGCGACGCAGTTCGAGTTGCGCATGCCATGCGCGGCGATCCGCGAACGCAGCGCCGTCCAGTCGAGCGACTCGGACGTGTCGACCTCGACGTAGCCGCCGCGTGCTTCCGTCAGCAGCTTCAGCGTGTCCTGCGGGAGGATGCCGCGATCCCACAGCGAGCCGCGGTAGCTCGAGTAGCGGCCGCGCTCTTCGGCCAGCTCGGTCGACGCGTAGTACGCGTAGTAGCAGACCGCTTCCATCGAACGATCGGCGAACTCGACCGCCGCTTCCGACGCGTACGGCGTGCGCAGCAGGTGCAGGCAGTCCTGGAAGCCCATGATGCCCATGCCGACCGGGCGGTGCTTCAGGTTCGAGTTACGCGCCTTCGCCACCGCGTAGTAGTTGATGTCGATCACGTTGTCGAGCATGCGCATCGCGACGCTGATCGTGCGCTTCAGCTTGTCGTGGTCGAGCGCGTAGCTGCCGTCGGCCTGCTTCACCAGGTGGGCGACGAGGTTCACCGAGCCGAGGTTGCACACCGCGATTTCGGTGTCGCTCGTGTTCAGCGTGATTTCCGTGCACAGGTTCGACGAGTGAACGACGCCGACGTGCTGCTGCGGCGAGCGGATGTTGCACGGATCCTTGAACGTGATCCACGGGTGGCCCGTCTCGAACAGCATGCCGAGCATCTTGCGCCAGAGCTGCGCCGCCGGGATCTTCTTGAACAGCTTGATCTCGCCGCGCGCGACCTTGTCTTCGTAAGCCGTGTAAGCCGTCTCGAACTCCGCGCCGAACTTGTCGTGCAGGTCCGGGCAGGTCGACGGCGAGAACAGCGTCCAGTCGGCGCCTTCCATCACGCGCTTCATGAACAGGTCGGGAATCCAGTTCGCCGTGTTCATGTCGTGCGTACGGCGGCGATCGTCACCCGTGTTCTTGCGCAGCTCGAGGAACTCCTCGATGTCGAGGTGCCACGATTCGAGGTACGCGCAGACCGCGCCCTTGCGCTTGCCGCCCTGGTTGACCGCGACGGCCGTGTCGTTGACGACCTTCAGGAACGGGACCACGCCTTGCGACTTGCCGTTCGTGCCCTTGATATGCGAGCCGAGTGCGCGCACGCGCGTCCAGTCGTTGCCGAGACCGCCAGCGAACTTCGACAGCAGCGCGTTTTCCTTCAGTGCTTCATAGATGCCGTCGAGATCGTCCGCGACCGTCGTCAGGTAGCACGACGACAGCTGCGAGCGGTGCGTGCCCGAGTTGAACAGCGTCGGCGTCGAGCTCATGAAGTCGAAGCTGGACAGCACGTTGTAGAACTCGATCGCGCGCGTTTCGCGGTCGATCTCGTTCAGCGACAGGCCCATCGCGACGCGCATGAAGAATGCCTGCGGCATTTCGATGCGGGTGCCTTCGACGTGCAGGAAGTAGCGGTCGTACAGCGTCTGCAGGCCGAGGTAGCCGAACTGCATGTCGCGGCTCGCGTCGAGCGCGTCGCCGAGGCGCTTCAGGTCGAACTGCAGCAGCTTGTCGTCGAGCAGGCCGGCGTCGACGCCGCGCTTCAGGAACTGCGGGAAATATTCGGCGTAACGAGCCGACATCTCGGCCTGCACCACTTCCTCGCCGAGGATCTCGCGACGGATCGTGTGCAGCAGGATGCGGGCGGTGACCTGGCTATATGCCGGATCCTTTTCGATCATCGTGCGCGCAGCCAGGATCGCCGAGTCGTAGACCTGGCTCATCGGCACGCCGTCGTACAGGTTCTTCACCGTTTCCGCGACGATCGGGTCAGGGTTAACCGCAGCGCCGAGGCCGTCGCACGCCGACACGATCAGTGCACGCAGCGCGTTCAGGTCGAGCGGGCGCGTGACGCCGTTGTCGACGACGTTGATGCCGGTGCTCGCATCGCCGCCGGCTGCCGCTGCTTCCTCGCCCGCATGCTGGCGCTCGAGGTGACGCTTCTCGCGATACAGCACGTACGCACGCGCAACGTTGTGCTCGCCGCCGCGCATCAGCGCGAGCTCGACCTGGTCCTGGATGTCTTCGATATGGAACGTACCGCCGTTCGGGCGGCTGCGCACGAGCGCGCGCACGACGTTCTGCGTCAGTTGCTCGACCTGCTCGCGCACGCGCGCCGATGCCGCGCCCTGCCCGCCATTGACGGCCAGGAAAGCCTTGGTCACCGCGATCGCGATCTTCGAAGGTTCGAACGAGACGACGCTGCCGTTGCGGCGGATCACCTTGTAGTCGGCGAACGTGGCCTGCGGCGCGAGCGCCTTCGCGCCCTGTTCGGTCCCGCCGAGCGGACGGCTCGAGGCGCTCTCGTACTGGGACGTCGCGTTGTCGGTGGTTTGCATGTGCAAAGCTCCTGGTGTTGGATAGTGCGGAGAGAACCGCGGATTAAAACGAACGCTGCGCAACGCGGTGCGCGAGCGGTAAGAGGCGAGCGATGCGCCGGGGAAGCCGGTTCGGTCGATGCGCGACAACCGATCCGGTCGTGTGCTTCGTCATGTGTACCCTGCCCCGTCGAAGTTCGCTGCGCTGATCGCGACGCCCGGACCGCCCGGCCTGACGCGCCGCCCTGAGAACCCTGTCCGCCGGCGTTGCCCGCCGGCCGGTGCCGCTCGGGTTTCCCCTGCGACACACACTATATCTAGTGCAGAACTGCTCAACTGGCACCAAGTATAGTGGACATTCGGAGGACGTCCAAACGGATAATTTGCGACGGAGGTCTTGACATCGCCCACGCGCAGACACGACAAGGCATTGGTCGGAGAAAAAACTTTCTCCGGTCAAAAAACCCGGCGATCAGTGCTGACGGAAAGGAAAGTATCCGGCGGAAAAACCGGCATCGCTCGCGAAGCGTTGCCAATCGAAATGCGGGCCCGGGTCGGTCTTGCGGCCCGGCGCGACGTCCGAGTGCCCCGCGAATGCGTCGACCGGGTAGCGTGCCGCGAGCGTGCGGCCGAGCACGGCGAGCATCGCATACTGCGCATCGTCGAACGGCACGTCGTCCGCGCCTTCGAGCTCGATGCCGATCGAGAAGTCGTTGCAGCGCGGCCGGCCGAAGAACTCGGACGAGCCCGCGTGCCATGCGCGCTCGTCGCACGACACGAACTGCACGAGTTCGCCGTTACGGCGGATCAGGAAGTGCGCGGACACGCGTACGCCGCGCAGGTGGCTCTGGTAATAAGGGTGCGCATCGCAGTCGAGACGATTCAGGAACAGCGCCTCGATCGCATCGCCGCCGAATTCGCCGGGCGGCAGGCTGATGTTGTGGACGACCACGAGCGTCGGCACCGCGCCAGCGGGCCGCACCTCGAAGTTCGGCGACGGCGCGTGGCGCGCTTCGCGCACCCAGCCGTTCGCGTCGACCGACAGCAGCGGCGCGTCGCTCATCATGCGTCGCGACCGCTTGCCCGCGCGGCGTGGCGCTGCGCGTGCTCGGCGCTGCAGAAGTATTCACCGCCCGCGGCGACCGCATCGCCCTTCGGCACGTGCACGCCGCATTCGGCGCAGCGCACCATCGGCTCGGGCAGCGACCGCGCGTCGCCGTTCGGGCGCGCCGCACCCGCGCCGCCGGGGGTACCGTCGTGGCCGGCGCCGCGGCCGGTGCGCGCCTGCGCGTGCTCCTGGGCTTGGCGCAGCTTGCGCGCAATCCACGAACCCGCGAAGAAGAGAAGAATCAGGAGAAGAATCTGTCGCATCGGAAACCTGCGTTCAAACCACGGAACGGTGTAGCAGCACCTCGAAAACGAACCGGCTGCCGACATACGCGAGCAGCAGCGCGGCGAACGACACGAGCACCCAGCGCGCGGCGCCACGGCCACGCCAGCCCGACGTCTTGCGGGCGACCAGCAGGCCGCCGAACATCAGCCACGACAGGATCGCGAATACCGTCTTGTGGCCGAGCCGCAACGCACGCGCGTCGACCTGCTCGCTGAACAGGATGCCCGACGCGAGCGTCAGCGTGAGCAGCACGAAGCCGGCGCCGATCAGGCGGAACAGCAGCTTCTCGAGCGTGAGCAGCGGCGGCAGCGTTTCGAGCCAGCTCGCGATCCAACCCGTCGAGCCGTCGCGCCCGCCGCTCCTCAGCGACTGCAGGCGCCGCTCGACCATCAGCATCAGGATCGCGTGCAGCGCCGCGATCGCGAACAAGCCGTATGCGATGTTCGCGATCAGGAAATGCAGCTTGAACAGCGGTGCTGCGGCATAAGGAAGCACCCGTACGCCGCCGAACACGAGCGGCAGCAGCGACGCGCCGCACGCGAGCGGCAATACCAGCAGGCGCAGGCTGTCGAGCGGGAAGAAGAAGCTCTCGATCCAGTAGATGCCGGCGCCGAGCCAGAACATCGCGGACAGCGCGAACGCGAAGCCGAACACCATCGCGTCGTTCGGAAAGATCGTCATGTGGAGCAGCACGCCGTGCGCGACGAGCGCGGCAAACAACAGCGCGCGGCCGGCCCCGCTCATTCCGGACGCGGCGGACGCGGGAACCGGCACGGCCGGCACGCTCGCGACGAGCGGCGTCGCGCCCTGACGGTGCGTGCGCCAGCCTGCGACGGCGAGGCCGCCGTACAGGAATGCGGTGAGGGCATACAGTACAATATCCATGTTCGAAGTTTACACTAGGCCCCCTTCCCGCGACGGCTCCCTTTGTTCGGTTCCGCCGCGCCTTCGGGCCCCACTGTCCACCGCTCCCCATGCTCGACAATCTCACTCAACGGATGGCGCGCGTCGTCAAGACGCTGCGCGGCGAGGCCCGGCTTACCGAGGCGAACACGCAGGAGATGCTCCGCGAGGTGCGTCTCGCACTGCTGGAGGCCGACGTTTCGCTGCCGGTCGTCCGCGAATTCATCGCCAAGGTCAAGGAAAAGGCGCTCGGCGAAGAAGTGATCAGCAGCCTGTCGCCGGGTCAGGCGCTGGTCGGCGTGGTCCAGAAGGAACTGACCGCCGTGATCGGCGGCGACTACGAAGGCAAGGCCGCCGAGCTGAACCTCGCGGTCACGCCGCCCGCCGTGATCCTGATGGCCGGCCTGCAGGGCGCAGGCAAGACCACGACCGCCGGCAAGCTCGCGAAGCTGCTGCGCGAGAAGTACAAGAAGAAGGTGCTGACCGTGTCGTGCGACGTGTATCGCCCGGCCGCCATCATGCAGCTGAAAACGGTGAGCGAACAGGTCGGCGCCGACTTCTTCCCGTCCACGCCGGACCAGAAGCCCGTCGACATCGCGGTCGCGGCCGTCGACTGGGCGAAGCGCCACTACCATGACGTGCTGATCGTCGACACGGCCGGCCGCCTCGGCATCGACGAGGCGATGATGCAGGAAATCGCCGCGCTGCACGGCACGCTGAAGCCGGCCGAAACGCTGTTCGTCGTCGACGCGATGCTCGGCCAGGACGCGGTCAACACCGCGAAGGCGTTCAACGACACGCTGCCGCTCACCGGCGTCGTGCTGACCAAGCTCGACGGCGATTCGCGCGGCGGCGCCGCGCTGTCGGTGCGTCACGTCACGGGCAAGCCGATCAAGTTCGTCGGCGTCGCCGAGAAACTCGACGGCCTCGAGGTATTCCACCCCGACCGGATGGCGAACCGGATCCTCGGCATGGGCGACATCCTCGCGCTCGTCGAGGAAGCGCAGCGCGGCGTCGACGTGCAGGCCGCGCAGAAGCTCGCCGACAAGGTCAAGAAAGGCGGCGACTTCGACCTGAACGATTTCCGCGCGCAGATCTCGCAGATGAAGAACATGGGCGGCCTGTCATCGCTGATGGACAAGCTGCCCGCGCAATTCCAGCAGGCGGCGGCCGGCGCCGACATGGGCCAGGCCGAGAAGTCGATCCGCCGGATGGAAGGCATCATCAGCTCGATGACGCCCGCCGAGCGCGCGAAACCCGAGATCATCAAGGCGACGCGCAAGCGCCGCATTGCGGCCGGCGCGGGCGTGCCGGTGCAGGAAGTCAACCGGATGCTGAACCAGTACGACCAGATGCGTACGATGATGAAGAAGCTGAAGGGCGGCAACATGCAGAAGATGATGCGCGGCCTGAAGGGCATGATGCCCGGCATGCGCTGATTCCGCCCATCAGCCGGCGCGCGGGTTTTTGCTGTAGCGCGCGCCGTCCGTTCTGCTTCATTCTTATTTGTATACCGACTGCCCGCCAGAACACATGAACCGCGAAGAAGCCCTCCACATTTTCAACCACTCCGAAGAGATCGTCTCGGCCGACGCCGTCAATGCGTCGATCTCCCGGATGGCCGACGCGATCCGCGCCGAGATCGGCGATGCGTTCCCGCTCGTTCTCTCGGTGATGGGCGGCGCCGCGGTGTTTACCGGGATGCTGCTGCCGCATCTCGATTTCCCGCTGGAATTCGACTATATCCACCTGACCCGCTATCGCAATACGACGCAGGGCAGCCCGGAAATGCACTGGCGCGTCGCGCCGCGCGAATCGGTGAAGGACCGGATCGTGCTCGTGCTCGACGACATCCTCGACGAAGGCGAGACGATGGCCGCGATCCGCGACCGCATCCTCGACATGGGCGCGCAGCGCTTCATGTCGGCCGTGCTGTGCGAGAAGACGCTCGCGAAGGCGAAGCCGCTGCACCCCGACTTCTGCGGCTTCTCGGTGCCCGACCGCTACGTGTTCGGCTGCGGGATGGATGCGAAAGGTTACTGGCGCAACCTGCCGACGATCCGCGCGCTGACCACGAACGTCTGAGCGCCCCGCTCCGCACTATATAAATAGAAAGCGGCGCTCCGGTTTCCCGGAGCGCCGCTTTCTTTTGGGCGTCTTGGGTGTGCGCCGCCCCGCCCTACAGCTGGTGCACGAACGCACGGATGCCGCCCAGCATCATCTCGACCGAAATCGCGACGAGCACGAGGCCCATCAGCCGCTCGAACGCCGCGACGGTCCGCTCGCCGATCCATTGCTGGATGCGCTCGGCGAGCACCAGCGTCACCGCGCAGACGATCATCGTGACCGTCAGCGCGCCGACCCACTCGAGCATTTTGCCGGGCCCCTGCGACGTCAGCAGCATCACCGTCGCGAGCGCGGACGGCCCGGCGAGCGCCGGAATCGCGAGCGGCACGATGAACGGCTCGCCGCCCGCGCGCGGATCGTTGCCGAGCGCGCCGTCCGGGTGCGGGAAGATCATCCGCAGCGCGATCAGGAACAGCACGATCCCGCCGCCGAGCCGCAGCGACAGGTCGGTGAGGCTCATCATCCGCAGGAAGCGGTCGCCGACCAGCATGAAGAACAGCAGGATCACGAACGCGATCCCCACTTCACGCAGGATCAGCTTCACGCGCCGCTCGCGCGGCACGTCCCGCATCGCCGAAATGAACAACGGGATGTTGCCGAGCGGATCGGTGATCAGCACCAGGAGCACGGTGGCCGACAGGAAGGTGTATTCCACCGCGTTCCCCGGTCGGCGCGCTTAGCGCGCGAGCGCGGCGCGGATCTTCTCCGCGACCGTCGCCGCAGCCGCGTCGGCGGGCAGCAGCGTCGCTTCGGCGTCGCGGCGGCCCTGATACTCGATCTTGCCTTCCTTCAGGCCGCGCTCGCCGATCACGAGGCGATGCGGCACGCCGATCAGTTCCCAGTCGGCGAACATCACGCCCGGGCGCTCGCCGCGATCGTCGAGGATCACGTCGATGCCGGCTGCGACGAGTTCCGCGTACAGCTTGTCGGCGGTCTCGCGCACCATTTCGCTGCGGTCGTAGCCCATCGGGCACAGCACGACTTCGAACGGCGCGATCGACTCGGGCCAGATGATGCCGCGGTCGTCGAAGTTCTGCTCGATCGCCGCGCCGAGAATGCGCGTGACGCCGACGCCGTAGCAGCCCATCAGCATCGGCTGCGGCTTGCCCGATTCGTCGAGGAACGTCGCGCCCATCGCTTCCGAATACTTGGTGCCGAGCTGGAACACGTGGCCGACCTCGATGCCGCGGCAGATGTCGATCACACCCTTGCCGTCCGGCGACGGATCGCCCTTCTGCACGTTGCGCACGTCGGCGACGTCCGGCTCCGGCAGGTCGCGGCCCCAGTTCACGCCGGCGATGTGATAGTCGACCTCGTTCGCGCCGACGACGAAGTCGCTCATGTTCGCGACCGTGCGATCCGCAATCACCTTCACGGGCTTCTGCGTGCCGACCGGGCCGAGATAGCCCGGCGGCGTGCCGAACCACTCGACGATTTCCTGCTCGGTCGCGAAGCGGTGGTTCTTCAGGCCCGGCAGCTTCGACACCTTGATCTCGTTCAGGTCGTGATCGCCACGCAGCATCACGAGCCAGATGGTCGGCACGGCGCCTTCGTTGTCGGTCGCGAGCACGATCGACTTGATCGTGCGCTCGAGCGGGATGGCCAGCAGTTCGGCGACGGCTTCGCACTTCGCCTTGCCAGGCGTCGCGACCTTCTCCATCGCTTCGGCCGGCGCCGCACGCTCGGCGATCAGCGGCAGCGCTTCGGCAGCCTCGACATTCGCCGCGAATTCGGACGTCGGGCAGTACGCGATCGCGTCTTCACCGGTATCGGCGATCACGTGGAATTCGTGCGAGAAGTTGCCGCCGATCGAGCCGCTGTCGGCCGCGACCGCACGGAACTCGAGGCCGAGGCGCGTGAAGATGCGCACGTACGCGTCGTACATCTTGCGATACGACTCGTTCAGGCCAGCCGCATCCTTGTCGAACGAATACGCGTCCTTCATGATGAATTCGCGGCCGCGCATCACGCCGAAACGCGGGCGGATCTCGTCGCGGAACTTCGTCTGGATCTGGTAGAAGTTCACCGGCATTTGCCGGTAGCTCTTGATCTGGTTGCGCGCGATGTCAGTGATGACTTCCTCGTGCGTCGGCCCGATCACGAAGTCATTGTCCTTGCGGTCCTTGAAGCGCAGCAGCTCGGGGCCGTACTGCTCCCAGCGGCCCGATTCCTGCCACAGCTCGGCCGGTTGCACGGCCGGCATCAGCAGCTCGATGGCGCCCGCCCGGTTCATTTCCTCGCGCACGATCGCCTCGACCTTGCGAATCGAACGCAGGCCGACCGGCAGGTAGTTATAGATGCCGCCGGCGACGCGACGGATCATGCCGGCGCGCACCATCAGCTTGTGGCTGACGATCTCTGCGTCGGCGGGTGCTTCTTTCAGGGTGCCGATAAAGAAACGGGAAGCTTTCATGCGGACGGTTCCAAAAACGGCGCCCCCAGGCGGGGCGCCCGAAAAAGTTTCAAGGTGAAAAAGCTGCGCGCGACGAACGACGATGGCGCAGATGACGTAGCAGACTAATCAGGGACGAATCAGCCGGTGCACACCGCTCGGATTCGCTCCGTCACGGTGCGCAGCGCCCGTTATCTGTTTATAATCAAAGCAATTTTAAAGGATTCGAAGGTGGTTGTATGCTGGATCGTGAAGGCTTTCGCCCGAACGTCGGCATCATCCTCTTGAACGCGCGCAACGAGGTGTTTTGGGGCAAGCGGCTCCGCGAGCATTCCTGGCAGTTTCCTCAAGGTGGGATCAAGTACGGCGAGACCCCCATGCAGGCGATGTACCGGGAACTGCACGAGGAAACGGGCCTGCATCCGGAACACGTCAAGATAATCGGCCGCACCCGCGACTGGTTGCGTTATGAGGTGCCTGACAAGTTCATTAAACGCGAAGTACGCGGTCATTACCGCGGCCAGAAGCAGATCTGGTTCCTGCTGCGGATGGTTGGACGCGATTGCGACATTTGCTTGCGCGCGACCGACCACCCGGAGTTCGATGCGTGGCGCTGGAACGAGTACTGGGTGCCGCTCGATGCGGTGATCGAGTTCAAGCGGGATGTCTATCAGTTGGCGCTGACGGAACTGTCGCGCTTCCTGCGCCGCCCGGCGCAGCGAGCCGAGAAGCCGCGTGGGCCGCGTCTGTCGCGCTATCCGCGCGTCATTGGCGCGCAGGCCCAGCAGACGCTGACGATTGTCGATACATCGGTAGTCTGTTCGGAGATCGAAGTGGAAGCGAGCACGCTCGACGAGATGCCGCCCCACGTGATCGTCGGCAAATGACGAATCGAACTGCATGACCGGGCGCGACCTTGGTGTCGCGCCCTTTTTTTACAAGGAATGCATATTGAAAGCGATTGCTCTCGCGCTCGCATCGATTGTCGCGGCGGCCACGCTGGCCGGTTGCGCGAATTCGAAGACGCCCACCAACAAGGATGACAGCGCGTTCGTGTATCTGCTGGACCGCCAAGGCACCTGGAAGGAAAACGCGGTCGACTCGCTGCCGCCGCTGCCGCAAACGGGCGACCTGCTTCCGTTCAACGTATCGCAGAACACGCCGCTCAAGTTCTTCGTCGATGCGAAGTCGCTCGCGGTCGGCACCGATGGCGTCGTGCGCTACGCGGTCGTCATCACGAGCCCGGCCGGCGCGCGCAACGTGAACTACGAGGGTATCCGCTGCGACACCTACGAATGGCGCCAGTATGCCGGCCTGAATGCGGAACACGACGGCTGGGATCGCACCGTCGAGAACGACTGGCGGCGCATCGAGAACGGCGAGCTGAATGCCTACCACTCGGCGCTCTATCAGGACTACTTCTGCGCGAACAAGATGCCGCAGGGCTCGACCCAGCAGATCCTGGAGAACATCCGGTTTCACCGCACCGCGATGAGCCAGTTGCACTGACGGCGCGCGGCGCCCGCCGCGCCCCTGTCCGCCGCATAAAAAAAGCCCGCATCACGCGGGCTTTTTCATTTGACGGCCGGAACCGGCACGAATGGTCACACCAGCACCAGGTTGTCGCGATGGATCAACTCGGGCTCCAGCATGTAGCCGAGCACGGATTCGATCTCGCCGCTCGGCTTGCGGTGAATCAGTTTCGTCTCCGCACTGCTGTAGTTCGTGAGTCCACGCGCCACCTCGCGCCCGTCGGGGCCGACACACGCGATGACTTCGCCGCGCGCGAACGCGCCCTGCACGTCGATCACGCCGATCGGCAGCAGGCTCTTGCCGCCAGCCGTCAGCTTCTCGACCGCGCCCGCGTCGATCACGACATGACCGCGCACCTGAAGATGGTCGGCCATCCACTGCTTGCGCGCCGCCATCCGCGCGGTACGTGCGATCAGTTGCGTGCCGATCGCCTCGCCGGCCGCCAGACGCACGAGCACGTCGGCCTCCCGGCCGCTCGCGATCACGGTGTTCGCGCCGCTGTGTGCCGCGCGCTTCGCCGCGAGGATCTTCGTCAGCATCCCGCCGCGGCCGAGGCTCGAGCCCGCGCCGCCGGCCATCGCCTCGAGTTCCGGCGCGCCGGCATTGGCTTCCGCAACGAGCGTCGCGCCCGGGTCCTTGCGCGGATCGGCGGTGAACAGCCCCGACTGATCGGTCAGGATGATCAGTGCATCGCCTTCGATCAGGTTTGCAACGAGCGCGCCGAGCGTGTCGTTGTCGCCGAACTTGATTTCGTCGGTGACGACCGTGTCGTTCTCGTTGATGATCGGCACGACGCCAAGCCGCAGCAGCGTCAGCATCGTCGAACGCGCATTCAGGTAACGTTCGCGGTCCGCCAGGTCGGCATGCGTCAGCAGGATCTGCGCGGTGCGGATGTCGTGCTCGGTGAAGCGGCTCTCATAGACCTGCGCGAGCCCCATCTGGCCGACTGCGGCGGCAGCCTGCAACTCGTCGATTTCCCGCGGCCGCTTGCTCCAGCCGAGCCGCTGCATCCCTTCGGCAATCGCCCCCGAACTGACGAGCACGACTTCCTTGCCCTGGGCGCGCAGTGCGGCGATCTGGGCCGCCCAACGGCCGATTGCCGCATGATCGAGCCCCTTGCCGTCGTTGGTCACGAGGCTGGAGCCCACCTTCACCACCAATCGCTTCGAATCCGCGATGATCGAACGCATCCTGCACTGTCTCCTGTATCTGATGCCTGCCCGGCCGGGCGCGATTGAACGCCGACGCCGGACCGCACGCCCGGCGCGCTCGGAACCGTTCAGGCGTCGTCGCCCGGCGCTGCATCGCCCTTGGCAGGCGGCGCGTCGCGGAAACGCACGTCTGCCGCGAGATCTTCCGCCTCCGCCGCGCGATGCGCGTCCGAATGTTCGGAGAGATAGTCGTAGATCGCGTAGCACAACGCTTCACAACCCTGACCCGTCAGTGCCGAGATCTCGAACACGGGGCCATCCCACTCGAAGCGCTCGAGGAAATCCGCGACGCGCGCCTTGCGCTCGTCTTCCGGCACCATGTCGAGCTTGTTGAGCACGAGCCAGCGCGGCTTCTCGTACAGCGCCTCGTCGTACTTGCGCAGTTCGCCGACGATCGCCTTCGCTTCCGCAACCGGATCGACGCTTTCGTCGAACGGCGCGAGATCGACGAGATGCAGCAGCACGCCCGTGCGCTGCAGGTGGCGCAGGAACTGATGGCCAAGGCCCGCGCCTTCGGCGGCGCCCTCGATCAGCCCCGGGATGTCGGCGATCACGAAGCTCTTGCTCGGACCGACACGCACCACGCCGAGATTCGGCGCAAGCGTCGTGAACGGGTAATCGGCGATCTTCGGCCTCGCGTTCGACACCGACGAAATGAACGTCGACTTGCCCGCGTTCGGCATGCCGAGCAGGCCGACATCGGCGAGCACCTTCAGTTCGAGCTTCAGCATGCGACGCTCGCCGGGCTTGCCGTCCGTCTTCTGGCGCGGCGCGCGGTTCGTGCTCGACTTGAAATGCAGGTTGCCGAGCCCGCCGGCGCCGCCCTGCGCAAGCATCACCTGCTGGTCGTGCTCGGTCAGGTCGGCGATCAGCTCGCCGGTATCCATGTCGCTGATGATCGTGCCGACCGGCATGCGCAGCGTGACGTCGTCGCCGCCCTTGCCGTAGCAATCCGAGCCGCGCCCGTTTTCGCCGTTGCGCGCCAGATGCTTCTTCGCGTAACGGTAGTCGATCAGCGTGTTGATGTTGCGGTCGGCGATCGCGTACACGCTACCGCCCCGGCCGCCGTCGCCGCCGTCCGGCCCGCCGAACGGGACGAATTTCTCGCGGCGCATCGACGCACTGCCATCGCCTCCGTCGCCGGCGATGACTTCGATTCGTGCTTCGTCAATGAACTTCATTCGTCACTCCGCCCAGTATTTCCGCTATTGTGCCGCGCGCCGGCGCGCTTGAACAATCTGCCGTTCGGCCGATCGTACGCCGGTTGCGCGATGGTCGCCCGAACGCACACGCGCCCGTCGACCAAATAAAAAAGGCCCCGCGAAGACTGCGGGGCCTTTCGGCTACGAAGCCCTTGGGTGCCTGAATTTAGGCAGCCGCCGGGACAACGATGACCAGATGCTTCTTGTCCGCGCCCTTCGTCGCGAACTTGACGTGACCGTCGACCAGCGCGAACAGGGTGTGATCCTTGCCCATGCCGACGTTCTCGCCTGCGTGCATGCGCGTACCGCGCTGACGCACGATGATGCCGCCGGCATTGATTGCCTGGCCGCCGTACACTTTCACGCCGAGACGTTTCGACTCGGAGTCGCGGCCGTTCCGGGAAGAGCCGCCTGCCTTTTTGTGTGCCATCTGATTGCTCCTTTACCGAGGCGCTTACGCGTTGATCGCGTCGATGCGCAGCTCAGTGTAGTTCTGGCGGTGGCCGCCGTGCTTTTGGTAGTGCTTCCGGCGACGCATCTTGAAGATGGTGACCTTGGCATGACGACCGTGCGACACAACGGTGGCCTTGACGGAAGCCCCACTGACCAGCGGCGTACCGAACTTAATCGATTCGCCTTCGCCCACTGCGAGAACCTGGTCGAGCGTGATTTCAGCGTCAATGTCAGCCGGTATCTGTTCTACTTTGAGTTTTTCGCCAACGGCAACCTTGTACTGCTTGCCGCCGGTTTTTATGACCGCGTACATTGAGAACCTCACTCTGGATCCAATTTTTCCGCACACCACGCGCGGAAAACACGTGATTATACATGGGGTTAGCACCTGAGTCAAAACCGATTGACGATTGCCGCGCGCGGGCCTCGGCCGAACGGCCAAATTCGAGGCTGCGGCACGTGTGACAGACCGGGATATCTCGGATTCGACTTATAATCCGCCGCATCACCCAATTCCATCATCATGTCGTCGTCCACCGCCTCCCCCACCCTCAGCGCCGCCCATCTGCTCGCTCCGATCACCAGTGACATGGAGCAGGTGAATCGCGTTATCCGGCAAAGCCTCGCGTCCGATGTGCTGCTGATCAACCAGATCGCCGAATACATCATCGGCGCGGGCGGCAAGCGGCTGCGCCCGGCATTGCTGCTGCTCGTCGCCGGCGCGCTCGGCGAGACGTCGCACCAGCGGCACGTGCTGGCGGCCGTCGTCGAGTTCATCCACACGGCCACGCTGCTGCATGACGACGTCGTCGACGAATCCGAGCTGCGCCGCGGCCGCCAGACCGCCAATGCGCTGTTCGGCAACGCAGCGAGCGTGCTGGTAGGCGACTACCTCTACTCGCGCTCGTTCGAGATGATGGTCGGGGTCGGCAAGATGCGCGTGATGGAGATCCTGTCCGAAGCGACGACGATCATTTCCGAAGGCGAGGTACTACAGCTCCTCAACATGCACGACGCGGACGTCGACGAAACGCGCTACATGCAGGTGATCCGCTACAAGACGGCCAAGCTGTTCGAGGCGTCGGCTCGTCTGGGCGCGGTACTCGCAGGTGCCGATGCGCCGACCGAAGCCGCCGCCGCCGAATACGGCCGCCGGATCGGTACCGCGTTCCAGATCATGGACGACTGGCTCGACTACGCGGGCACCGTCGAGGCAATGGGCAAGAATGCCGGCGACGACCTGCGCGAAGGCAAGCCGACGCTGCCGCTTATCTATCTGATCGAACGCGGCACGCCCGAACAGTCGGCGCTGGCACGCGAGGCGATCGAACAAGGTGGCACCGATCGCTTCGACACGATTTTCGAAGCGATCACGCGCTCCGGCGCACTCGACCACACGCTCGAATGCGCACGCCAGGAAGCACAGGCGGCGGCAGCGGCAATCGTCGCGTTCCCCGATTCGATCTACAAGGAAAGCCTGCTCGCGTTGTGCTCGTACTCGACGTCGCGGCAGTCGTAAGTCCATGCCATGCGCCGCCGCCCCGGCCGCAACGCATGTTCGACACGGGAAAATCACCTGTCTCGAAAAATTTCTTCCCAAAGGCCTTCCCTTTTTAAAGAAACGTCGTTATAGTTATGTTCTTGCTCGACGACGCAGCGGTTTTGAAGAAAACTGCGAAATCAGAAGAGTACAAATCGGGGTGTAGCTTAGCCTGGTAGAGCGCTACGTTCGGGACGTAGAGGCCGGAGGTTCGAATCCTCTCACCCCGACCAGATTTGTAAAAAACCGTGCACTTCGTGCACGGTTTTTTTTTGCCCGGCCGCCGCAGGCCCTCGTGTCGCGCACGACACATCGCAGCCGCCGGCCTCTGCTATATTCCTTCCATCCCTGTCCTTCACTGCCCTTCCAACGCGTGGACCAAATTCCCTTATGGGCGCAAATCGGCGCCGTCTTCCTGCTTCTCCTCTGTTCCAGCTTCTTTTCGATTTCCGAGACCGCGATGATGGCGCTCAACCGCCATCGGCTGAAGCATCTCGCCGGCCAGGGCGCACTCGGCGCGAAAACCACGCAAGGGCTGCTGACGCGCACTGACCTGCTGCTCAGCGTGATCCTGATCGGCAACAACCTGTTCAACACGATCATCCCGGTCCTGACGACGTCGCTCGCGCTGCATACGTTCGGCCGCAACAACCTCGCGCTGTCGATCGCGACCGGCATCGTCGCGTTCCTGATCATCGTGTTCGCCGAAATCGCGCCGAAGATCGTCGGCGCGACGTTCCCCGAACGCATCGCGCTGCCCGCGAGCCTCGTGATCGCGCCGCTGATGCGCGTGTTCAAGCCGGTCGTCTGGTTCGTCAACGCACTCGCGAACGGCGTGCTGTGGGTGCTGCGCATCAACACGAAGAAGGGTCGCGACCAGCGAATGTCGGCCGACGAGCTGCGGGCCATCGTGCTCGAGTCGAGCAGTTTCATGCCGACCAAGCACCGCAGCATCCTGCTCAACCTGTTCGACCTCGAGAACATCACGGTCGACGACGTGATGGTGCCGCGCCGCCAGATCGAGTCGCTCAACTTCTACGCGCCGCTCGACGACGTCCTGCACCAGCTCGAAACCTGCTATCACAACCGGCTCGTCGTCTATGAAGGCGACATCGACAAGGTGCTCGGCGTGCTGCACGTCCGCAAGACGCTGACCGCGCTGCACAACCAGGAGTTCGACCGCGAGACGCTACGCACGCTGCTCGCCGAGCCGTACTACGTGCCGTCCGGCACGCCGGTGGTCCAGCAGCTCCAGTTTTTCCAGGAAACGCGGCAGCGGACCGCGCTCGTCGTCAACGAGTACGGCGAGCTCGAAGGGCTCGTCACGCCCGAAGACATCATCGAGGAGCTGATCGGCGAATTCACGACGTCGATGCCGCGCAGCGAACGCGCGGGCGGCTGGGACGAGAACGGTGAATGCATCGTCTCGGCAAGCATGCCGCTGCGCGAACTGAATCGCTGGCTGCACCTGAAGCTGCCGACCGACGGGCCGAAGACGCTGAACGGCCTGGTGCTCGAAATCCTCGAGGAAATTCCGGAAGACGACGTGTGCCTGAAAATCGGCGACGTGATGCTTGAAGTGATGCGCAGCGACGATCAGGCCGTGCGCACCGTCAAGCTCTTCAAGCCGCGCGCCTCGCGCACCGCACGCGTCGCCGCCCGCTAGCCGAACGGCCGACTGCCGGCGCCGCCCGCGACGCGCGACCATCTGCTGGTCACGGTCAACAGGCGGCCAGCGCGCCGGCTCACATGCATTTCCCTCCTCCCGGGGCGCCGCTGCGCGCGCAGCCGCCGCCCGCTCACTCCGATGTGTCGTCCGCCGCCGCACCGCGCACGCTCGACGCGGCCCAGCTCGACGATGCGCCGGCCGTGCGGTTGCTGACGGATACCCTTCACGCGGCTCGCGTGCGCGACGCATCCGACATCCACGTCGAACCATTCGAAGCCGGCTGGCGCATCCGCCTTCGCATCGACGGCGTGCTGCACGAACATGCGCGGCCGCCCCTTCATCTGCGCGACGCGCTCGTCACACGGATCAAGGTGCTCGCGCGCATGGACATCGCCGAGCGGCGGCTCCCGCAGGACGGCAGGCTGCGCATCGTGATCGACGGCGGTACGCGCGGCGACTACCGGGTCAGCTCCCTGCCCACGTTGTTCGGTGAAAAGCTCGTGCTGCGGCGCCTGGAGACGCTGCCACCCGACCTCACGCTCGCCCGCCTCGGCTTCGACGCGCAGCAGGCGGCCGCAATGGAGGCCGCGATACGCGCGCCGCATGGTCTCGTACTCGTCACGGGCCCGACCGGCAGCGGCAAGACGCTGTCGCTCTACTGCGCGCTGCAGATGCTCGATCGCGACGCGCACAACGTCTGCACGGTCGAGGATCCTGCCGAGATCCAGCTCGACGGCATCAGCCAGGTCGGTGTCGCCGAAAAGGCGGGGCTCACGTTCGCGACAGCACTGCGCGCGTTGCTGCGGCAGGATCCGGACATCATCATGGTCGGCGAGATTCGCGATGCGGAGACGGCCGACGTCGCGATCAAGGCCGCGCAGACAGGCCATCTCGTGCTGTCGACACTGCACACGAACGATGCGCCGACCGCCGTCGCGCGACTGCTCGACATCGGCGTCGCACCGTACAACCTCGCGGCCGCGCTGCACCTGGTCACCGCGCAACGCCTCGTCCGGCGGCTGTGCACCGCCTGCCGCGTGCACTCGGACGCACCGGTGCCCGTCCTGCGCGAAACCGGCTGCGACCCGGCTGCCCTCGCAGCCGGATGGCGGCCGTTCGTCGCACGCGGCTGTCCGGCCTGTCACGGCATCGGCTATCGCGGCCGTGTCGGCCTGCATCAGACCATGCCGGTATCGCCCGGGCTGGCGGAACGCATCGTCGCACGGGCGAGTGTCGGCGAACTCGCGCAATGCGTGGCGGCCGAAGGCGTGCGCAGTCTGCGCGACGCGGCGCTCGCGCGCGTCCACGACGGCACGACGAGCATCGCGGAAGCCCTCGCCGCGACACCTGCATCATGAGCATGCGCACGCCGCCGCGTGAAACCCGCTTCGCATGGCGCGGCCGCCGTCGCGACGGCACGTCGCGCCGCGGCACCGTCGTCGCATTCGACGCGGCGAGCGCACGCGCCGCGCTCGCACGCGACGGCATCGCCGTGCTGTCGCTCGACCTCCGCGGGCCGGCCCGGCCGCCAACGGCCGGCGCGCGGGATGTCACGCGCTTCACGCGCCAGCTCGCAAGCCTGCTGCAGGCCGGGTTGCCGCTCGCGCCGTCGCTCGAGATGCTCGCGCGTACGCGGCCACACGACGGCCTGCCGCGCATCGCCGCGGGTCTCGCCCGCGAGATCGTCGGCGGCCGGCGCTTCGCCGATGCACTCGCACGCTATCCCTCCCAGTTCGGCACGCTGTATCGCCAGCTGATCGAAGTCGGCGAAGCGTCCGGCTCGCTCGGCATCGTGCTGACCCGGGTCGCGGAGCACCGCGAGCGTACCGACGCGCAGTGGCGCAAGGCGCGGGCCGCGCTCGCCTACCCGGCGGCCGTCATCCTGTTCGGGCTCGCGATCTCGGCCGCGTTGATGGTGTGGGTGGTACCGACGTTCCGCCAGATCTTCGACGGTTTTGGCGCCGCACTGCCGGCACCGACCCGCGCGCTGCTCGCGCTGTCCTCCGCGCTGTCGGCGTGGGGCGGCGTGCTCGCTGCCGGTGCGGCCGCAGCCGGGCTGGCAGCACATCACGCGCTGCGGCGGTCTGCACCGCTGCGCCACGCTGTCGCGCGGCACCTGCTGCACGCGCCGCTCGCGGGTGGTGCGCTCAGTCGGTACGCGGCCGCACGCTGGTGCCGCTCGCTTGCGACGCTGCTCGGCGCCGGCGTGCCGCTCGCCGACGCCTTTGCCACGCTCGAGCGCACCGCCGGCCATCCGGTGTTCGAGCACGCCACTGCGCATATCGCAGCCCGCGTGCTGCGCGGCGCACGCCTCGCGGACGCGATGCAGTCCGCCGGCTGCTTTCCGGACGACGTCGTGCAGCCGATCGCCGTCGCCGAGGAGACCGGTGCGCTCGACACGATGCTCGCCGACATCGCCGCGTTGTGCGAACGCCAGCTCGACGCACGTTTCGATGCACTCGCCGCGCTCGGCGAACCGCTGATCGTGATCGTACTGGGCGCACTCGTCGGTGGCCTCGTGATCGCGATGTACCTGCCCATCCTTCAGCTCGGCAACGTGGTGTAGCATCGCAACCGAATCTGTCGCCTTTTAGTCCGAACCTTGAGCCTCATGATGCCAGTGCCCCTGTACGCCGTTACCGATTCGCCCGAGAGCACGCTGCTCGCGCTGGCGATGCTGCCGCCCGCGCTGCAGTATGCGTTCGCGGTCGCCATCGGCCTTTGCGTCGGCAGCTTCCTGAACGTGCTCGTGCACCGGCTGCCCGTGATGATGCAGCGCGCGTGGCAGGCCGAGATCGATGAGGCGACCGGCAACGCGAGCGCCCCGCCCGACGACGGCTACCCGCCGCGTTACGATCTGTGGCGCCCGCGCAGCGCCTGCCCGCATTGCGGCCACGTGCTGCGCGCATGGGAAAACATCCCGCTCGCCAGCTATCTGATACTGCGCGGGCGCTGCCGGCGCTGCGGCCACGCGATCGGCATCCGCTATCCGCTCGTCGAGCTCGCGTGCGCGCTGCTCGCCGCCGGCTCGCTCGCGGCATTCGGCCCGACCGTCGCCGCGCTTGCCGCGTTTGCACTGTGCGCCGCGCTGCTCGCGATGAGCGCAATCGATATCCGGACGGGCTACCTGCCCGACTCGATGACGCTGCCGCTCCTCTGGGCCGGGCTCGCGCTGAACCTCGGCGGAACATTCACGTCGCTGCGCTCGGCCGTGATCGGGGCCATGGCCGGCTACCTGTTCCTGTGGTCGATCTACTGGCTGTTCAAATGGCTGCGGGGCATCGAGGGCATCGGTTTCGGCGACCTGAAGCTGCTCGCCGCGCTCGGCGCATGGATGGGCTGGGCCGCATTGCCGCAGGTCGTGCTGTTCGCTGCGGTGACGGGTGCGATCGTCGGGCTCATTGCGACCTGGCGCGGCCGCATGCGCTTCGAGGAGCCGATTCCGTTCGGCCCGTTCCTCGCGGCAGGCGGCGTCGCGACGCTGTTTTTCGGCACCCCTTTCTATTCGGCGCTCGGAGGCTGACATGTTCGCAATCGGACTGACCGGCGGCATCGGCAGCGGCAAGACGACCGTCGCCGATCTGTTCGGCGCCCGCGGCGCGTCGCTGGTCGATACCGATCTGATCGCCCATCGCATCACCGCGCCGGGCGGTCTCGCGATGCCCGCGATCGCACAGGCATTCGGCCGCGGCTTCGTTGCCGCCGACGGCTCGCTCGATCGCGCGAAGATGCGCGCACTGATTTTCAGCGACGACGCCGCGCGCCGGCGCCTCGAAGCGATCACGCACCCGCTGATCCGCGCCGAGACCGATCGCGAAGCGCGCGAAGCGCAAGGCCCGTACGTGATGTTCGTCGTGCCGCTGCTCGTCGAGTCGGGCAACTGGAAAGCGCGCGGCGATCGCGTGCTCGTCGTCGATTGCCCGGTCGAAACGCAGATTGCACGCGTGATGCGGCGCAACGGCTTCACGCGCGAGCAGGTCGAAGCGATCATCGCGAAACAGGCGACGCGCGAAGCCCGTCTCGCGGCGGCCGACGACGTGATCGTCAACGACGCGACGACACCCGATGCGCTCGCCGCGCAGGTCGATGCACTGCACCAACGCTATCTCGGGTTCGCGGCCGCTGCGCACTGAGCATCACGCGATCGTGATGGTGTACGAAATTGGCGCGTTGCTAGGGTAGAGAGTGAGCATTAGAATGTCCTGCATTGTTTCAATTCCTACCCAAGAGGCGAGCGCGCTTGATTCTTTACGAGTATCCGTTCAACGAGCGAATTCGCACGCTGTTGCGCCTCGAAGATCTCTTCGAGCGCTTCGCGTTCTTTTTGGCTCAGGAGGACCCGCGTGAACACCACGTCGCGCTGACGACGCTGTTCGAAATCGCCGAGGTAACGGGCCGCGCGGACCTGAAATCGGATCTGATGAAGGAGCTCGAACGTCAGCGCCAGACGCTCGCCCCCTTTCGCGGCAATCCGGGCATCGAGCAGAACGCGCTCGAAGCCGTGCTCGGCGAAATCGAGCAGACGCTCGCGAATCTCGCGCAGATGCAGGGCAAGACCGGGCAGCACCTCGTCGACAACGAGTGGCTCGCCAGCATCCGCAGCCGTGCGGTGATTCCCGGCGGCACGTGCAAGTTCGACCTGCCGTCGTACTACGCATGGCAGCAGTGGCCGGCCGAGCAGCGGCGCCAGGACATCGCGAAGTGGATCCTGCCGATGCTGCCGCTGCGCGATGCCGTGACGATCGTGCTGCGGCTCGCGCGCGAATCGGGCCAGGCGTCGAAGGTCATGGCGATGCAGGGCAGCTACCAGCAGATGCTGTCCGGCCGCACGTACCAATTGATGCAGGTGCGCGTGCCGCCGGAGCTGCGCGTCATTCCCGAAGCGAGCGCCAACAAATACATGCTGTGGGTACGGTTCACCATGCAGGACGGCGATGTGCGGCCGCGCGCGGTGGACATCGACGTGCCGTTCCATCTGACACTGTGCAATCTGTAACGGCCGCGGGCCGGATCGCTTTCGTATGACTACCGTTGTGAAATGCCCGTCGTGCGGCGCCGAAGTGCGCTGGACGCCCGAAAATCAGTTCCGCCCGTTCTGCTCGGCCCGCTGCAAGCAGCTCGACCTCGGCGCATGGGCCGCGGAAAAGTACCGGATCGGTGGATCCTCCGACGAGGGCCCCTCGTCGGAGGAGGACGGCACGGACAACCGTCGAGACAGCTGAGCGGTGCACGGCACTGCCCGCTGGTGATATGGCCCGCCTTTCCGGCAGGCCATCGTGGCGTCAGTTCGACGCGGCTTCCTTCTCGAGCAGCTCGAGCACCGGCAGCGCGGCCGGCAGCAGCGGCGCGACGTCGACCGGCAGTTGCTGCCACACGAACGCCTGCCCCTCCTTGCTGTGCGGCTCGCCCGTCCAGCCCGTCACCTTGCAGAAATACAGCCGCACGTACGCATGCGGATAATCGTGCTCGAGCGTGTGCCAGCGATGGCTGGCCGTGACTTCGATGCCGAGTTCCTCGTGCAGTTCGCGCGCAAGCGCATCCTCGACGCTTTCGCCGGCTTCCAGCTTGCCGCCCGGAAACTCCCAGTAGCCTTCATACGGCTTGCCTTGCAGCCGCTGCGCGAGCAGGTAGCGGCAGCGGCCGACCGGGCCGTCCGGCTGCACCATCACGCCGACCGCGACTTCCGTCACCTTGCGGCCATCGGGCGCGCGCGCCGCGCCTTGTGCGAGATCCGCGCTCATGCCTGCTCCTTGCGGCCCGACCAGTCGCGCGCAAACTGCCACGCGACGCGCCCCGACCGTGAGCCGCGCTCGAGCGCCCACACGAGCGCGTCGCCGCGTGCGGATTCGATCTCCGCGTCCGGGCAGCCGAAATGACGCAGCCAGTGCCCGACGATGTCGAGGTAGTCATCCTGCTTGAACGGATAGAAGCTGACCCACAAGCCGAAGCGCTCCGACAGCGAGATCTTTTCCTCGACGACCTCGCCGGGGTGAATCTCGCCATCCGGGAGATGCTTGTACGTCTCGTTGTCGCTCATGTACTCGGGCAGCAGATGGCGGCGATTCGACGTCGCGTAGATCAGCACGTTGTCCGACTGCGCGGCGATCGAGCCGTCGAGCGCGACCTTCAGCGCCTTGTAGCCCGACTCGCCCTCCTCGAACGACAGGTCGTCGCAGAACACGATGAAGCGCTCGGGACGTTGCGAGATCAGGTCGACGATGTCGCCGAGATCGTGCAGGTCGTCCTTGTCGACTTCGATCAGGCGCAGGCCGTCCTTCGCATACGCGTTCAGGCACGCCTTGATCAGCGACGATTTGCCGGTACCGCGCGCGCCGGTCAGCAGCACGTTGTTGGCCGGCTTCTGCTGCACGAACTGCCGCGTGTTCTGTTCGATCAGCCCTTTCTGGCGATCGATGTTGTGCAGATCGTCGAGCGTGATCGACGAAACGGCCGGCACCGGCTGCAGATAGCCGCGCCCCTGGCGCGTGCGCCAGCGGAACGCGTGGGCGGCATTCCAGTCGACCGCTGCCGGCGCGGGCGGCAGCATCCCCTCGAGACGGCCGAGCAGCGCTTCGGCGCGCGTCAGAAACTGTTCAAGCTTGTCCATGTCGTCCGGGCACTCCC
This sequence comes from Burkholderia sp. BCC0405, assembly GCF_902833075.1. Lineage (NCBI taxonomy): Bacteria > Pseudomonadati > Pseudomonadota > Betaproteobacteria > Burkholderiales > Burkholderiaceae > Burkholderia > Burkholderia sp. BCC0405. The sequence goes on along the minus strand of NZ_CADFEO010000016.1, from coordinate 31,294 downwards.
GATCAGGAGCGGTAATCCGCGTTGATGCTCACGTAGTCGTGCGACAGGTCGCACGTCCAGATGGTGGCCTGCGCGTCGCCGCGGCCGAGCAGCACGCGGATCGTGATTTCGCTCTGCTTCATCACGCGCTGGCCGTCCTCTTCCTGGTAGGCCGGATTGCGGCCGCCCGCCTTCGCGACGAGCACGTCGTCGAGATAGAGGTCGATCTTGTCGACGTCGAGATCCGCGACGCCCGCATAGCCGATCGCCGCGAGAATCCGGCCGAGGTTGGGGTCGGATGCGTAGAAGGCCGTCTTCACCAGCGGCGAATGGCCGATTGCGTAAGCAATCTGGCGGCATTCCGCGACACTCTTGCCGCCTTCGACCTGCACCGTCATGAATTTCGTCGCGCCTTCGCCATCGCGCACGATCAGTTGCGACAGCACCTGCGCGACTTCCGTCACCGCATCGCGCAGCGCCGCATAGGCCGGCGAATCGGTCGACGTGATCGCCGGCAGCGTGCTCTTGCCCGACGCGATCAGGATGAACGAGTCGTTCGTCGACGTATCGCCGTCGATCGTGATGCAGTTGAACGAGCGGTCGGCCACTTCCTTCACGAGCGTGTCGAGCACCGGCTGCGCGACGTTCGCGTCGAATGCGAGGAAACCGAGCATCGTCGCCATGTTCGGCTTGATCATGCCCGCGCCCTTGCTGATGCCCGTCAGCGTGACCGTGTGGCCGTCGATCGTCACCTGGCGCGACGTGGCCTTCGGCAGCGTGTCCGTCGTCATGATCGCCTGCGCGGCGTCAAACCAGTTCGCGGCCTTGCGGTTCGCGAGCGCAGCCGGCAACCCGGCCTTCAGGCGATCGATCGGCAGCGGCTCGAGGATCACGCCGGTCGAGAACGGCAGCACCTGCGCCGGCTCGATGCCCGCGAGGCGCGCGAGTTCCGTGCAGGTTGCGCGCGCGTTCACGAGGCCTGGCTCGCCGGTGCCCGCGTTCGCATTGCCCGTATTCACGACGAGCGCGCGAATGCCCGCGCCGCCTGCCCGCACCTTCGCCAGGTGCTCGCGGCAGACGGTGACCGGCGCTGCGCAGAAACGGTTTTCGGTGAATACGCCCGCGACCGTCGCGCCTTCGTCGACGGAGATGACCAGCACGTCCTTGCGATTCGGCTTGCGGATGTTCGCTTCCGCCCAGCCGAGCGTGACGCCGGCGACGGGATGCAGTTGGGCGGGATCGATCGACGGAAAATTGACAGCCATGGGGCACACCTGCCGGATGGAAAATGCCGGCATACGCCGGCATCGATTGGAAGAACCGGCGGCCGCACGCGCGGGCCGCCGCAACTCACATCACTCACTCGAAGCTGCGAACGAAGCGGCACGCGTGACGCGCGCCGCCGTCGATCATGACAGCTTGCCGTGACATTGCTTGTACTTCTTGCCGCTGCCGCACGGGCACGGGTCGTTGCGGCCGACCTTCGGCATCTCGCCGCCGGGGCCGCTGTGCGTCATCGCGCTGCCGATCATGTCGGCCGTCGCGGTGGCCGCGGCGGCAGCCGCGACGTTCGCCACCGGCGCACCGGCTTCCGCGTAATCGGCGTGCTGGAACTCGACGTTCTCGAGATGACCGCCACGCTCCTCGATCTGCTCGGCGGCTTGCTCGAGCTGTTCCGGCGACTGGATCTGCACGTTCATCACGATGCGCGTGACTTCCTGCTTGATCGCCTCGAGCATCGCGGCGAACAGCTCGAACGCTTCGCGCTTGTATTCCTGCTTCGGGTTCTTCTGCGCATAGCCGCGCAGGTGGATGCCTTGGCGCAGGTGGTCGAGCGCCGCGAGGTGCTCGCGCCACAGGCGGTCGACCGTCTGCAGCATCACCGAGCGCTCGAACGCGCTGAACGATTCGCGGCCGACCATCGCGACCTTCGCCTCGTACTGCTCGTCGGCGGCCGTCGTCACCGCGTCGAGGATCTCCTCGGCCGTGATCGACGACGACTCGTTCACCATTTCCTGGATCGCGAGGTCGAGCTGCCAGTCGTTGCGCAGCGCTTCCTCGAGCTCGGGCACGTCCCACTGCTCCTCGATGCTGCCTTCCGGCACGAACTGGCGGACGACTTCGGTAATCACGCCATGACGCATCGCGGTGATCGTCTCGGTGATGTCGTGCGCTTCGAGCAGCTCGTTACGCTGCTGGTAGATCACCTTGCGCTGGTCGTTCGACACGTCGTCGTATTCGAGCAGCTGCTTGCGGATGTCGAAGTTGCGCGCTTCGACCTTGCGCTGCGCGGACTCGATCGAGCGCGTGACGATGCCTGCCTCGATCGCCTCGCCTTCCGGCATCTTCAGGCGATCCATGATCGAACGCACGCGGTCGCCCGCGAAGATGCGCAGCAGCGGGTCGTCGAGCGACAGGTAGAAGCGCGACGAGCCCGGATCGCCCTGGCGGCCTGCACGGCCGCGCAGCTGGTTGTCGATCCGGCGCGACTCGTGGCGCTCGGTGCCGATGATGTGCAGGCCGCCCGCGGCCTTCACCTGCTCGTGCAGCGTTTCCCACTCGTCGTGCAGCTTCTGGATACGGCGCGCCTTTTCGTCGGCCGGGATCGCTTCGTCGGCTTCGATGAAGCCGGCCTGCTTCTCGACGTTGCCGCCGAGCACGATGTCGGTGCCGCGGCCGGCCATGTTGGTCGCGATCGTGATCGCGCGCGGACGGCCGGCTTCCGCGACAATCGCGGCTTCACGTTCGTGCTGCTTCGCGTTCAGTACCTCGTGAGGCAACCCGGCCTGCTTCAGCAGGTGCGACAGCAGTTCGGAATTCTCGATCGACGTCGTGCCGACCAGCACCGGCTGGCCGCGTTCGTAGCAATCGCGGATGTCGCGGATCACCGCGTCGTAGCGCTCCTTGGCCGTCTTGTAGATCTGGTCCTGCTTGTCGATCCGCTTCGGCGGACGGTTGGTCGGGATCACGACCGTCTCGAGGCCGTAGATCTCGTTGAATTCGTACGCTTCGGTGTCGGCGGTGCCGGTCATGCCGGCCAGCTTCGCGTACATCCGGAAGTAATTCTGGAACGTGATCGAGGCGAGCGTCTGGTTCTCGCTCTGGATCTTCACGTGTTCCTTCGCCTCGACGGCCTGGTGCAGGCCGTCGGACCAGCGGCGGCCGGCCATCAGGCGGCCCGTGAATTCGTCGACGATCACCACCTCGCCGTTCTGTACGACGTAGTGCTGATCCTTGTGGAACAGCGTGTGGGCGCGCAGCGCCGCGTACACGTGGTGCATCAGCGTGATGTTCTGCGGCGCGTACAGGCTCTCGCCCTCGCCGATCAGGCCCCATTCGGCGAGCAAGCGCTCCGCCTTCTCGTGGCCCGATTCAGTCAGGAACACCTGACGCGCCTTCTCGTCGAGCGTGTAGTCGCCCGGCTTCTCGACGCCCGTGCCGTCGGCCTTCTCTTCTCCGATCTGGCGCTCGAGCAGCGGCGGCAGTGCGTTCATCCGCACGTACAGTTCGGTGTGATCCTCGGCCTGACCCGAAATGATCAGCGGCGTGCGTGCCTCGTCGATCAGGATCGAGTCCACTTCGTCGACGACCGCGAAGTTCAGTGCCCGCTGCACGCGCGCGTCGGTCTCGTAGACCATGTTGTCGCGCAGGTAGTCGAAGCCGAACTCGTTGTTCGTGCCGTACGTGATGTCCGCCGCGTAGGCCTGCTGCTTCTGGTCGTGCTCCATGCCGGACAGGTTGATGCCGACCGACAGACCGAGGAAGTTGTAGAGGCGCGCCATCCATTCGGCGTCGCGCTGCGCGAGGTAATCGTTGACGGTCACCACGTGCACGCCGCGGCCGGCCAGCGCATTCAGGTACACGGGCAGCGTCGCGACGAGCGTCTTGCCCTCGCCAGTGCGCATTTCCGCGATCTTGCCGTAGTGCAGCACCATGCCGCCGATCATCTGCACGTCGAAGTGCCGCATCTTCAGCACGCGACGGCTGGCCTCGCGACAGACCGCGAATGCCTCGGGCAGCAGCTTGTCGAGCGACTCGCCGGCCGCGATCCGCTGGCGGAATTCGTCCGTCTTGCCGCGCAACTGGTCGTCCGTCAGCTTCTCGATCTGCGTTTCGAGCGCATTGATCGTCGTGACGGTCTTTTGGTATTGCTTGACGAGCCGCTGGTTGCGGCTGCCAAAAATTTTCTGGAGAAAACCGGTTGTCATCGGATCGGATCCTGCGTCGCAGCACCGGCGCCCGGCGCGTATTGCGCGCCCCGACGCCCGAGCCTCGGCGGCTTAGCGAATTAGTGGACTCAAACGACGAATTTTAGCACGCGGGGACGCGCGCGCCCGTGTCTCGGCCGGACGGACACTGCGCGCCGACGGCCGGGCCCACTGGGCGAAAGCCGCCCGTGCCCGGGCCCGCGCGGGTACAATCGGCGTCAACGTCCGCGCGCGTGCGCGCCCGAAGAATGCCTCGATGAACCGATTTTCCAAGCGTTTCGGCCCGTCCGCCGCATATCGCCCGCAACCCGTATCCGAAGTACTCGGCCGCACCGACGCATTCGCGGCGCTGCGCGCCGGCGTCGAGCAAATCGCGTCGCTGCAGCGCGATCTGGCCGCGCTCCTGCCCGACTACCTGGCGAACCACGTCGAGCCCGGCTTCGTGAAGGACGGGACCCTGACCCTCTTTGCTGCGCACAACGCACTGGCCGCGCGGCTGCGGCAGGTCGAGCCGCGGCTGCTCGGCGATCTGCAAAAGCGCGGCTGGCCGGTCTCGACGCTGCGCGTGCGCGTGCGCCCGAAGGATGCGCCGGAGCCGCCGCACGTGAAGCAGGCGCGGATGACGTCGGTCGGCGCGTCGGCGTTGCGCGACCTGGCCGACCATCTCGAACCGTCACCGCTTCAGGCCGCGCTCGCGCGGATGGCGGCCCGGCACGGTGCGAAGCCGCGCTAACGGCATGTGCCACCGGCCGCGCAGGTGCCCGGCCAATAAAAAAGCAGCCCGAGGGCTGCTTTTTTATTATTTGCGTGGAACGCAGGTCAGGCGAAGGCCGTCTGCATGTCGAACGCGAAACCCTTCGGCGCGGCTTGCGGATCATCGAACGTGACGATCTCGTACGCATCTTCGTTCGCGAGCAGTTCGCGCAGCAGCGCATTGTTCAGCCCGTGGCCCGACTTGTACGCCGTGTACGACGCCAGCAGCGGATGGCCGATCACGTAGAGGTCGCCGATCGCGTCGAGCATCTTGTGCTTCACGAACTCGTCGTCGTAGCGCAGCCCGTCGTTGTTCAGGATGCGGTACTCGTCGAGCACGATTGCGTTTTCCATGCTGCCGCCCCGGGCGAGACCCATCTCGCGCAGCATCTCGGCCTCGTGAGCGAAGCCGAACGTACGTGCACGCGCGATCTCACGCACATACGACGTATTCGCGAAATCGACCTCGAGTTCCTGGCCGGTCTTGTCGACGGCCGGGTGACGGAAGTCGATCGAGAATTTCAGCTTGAAGCCGAAGTACGGGTCGAGACGCGCGAACTTGTCGCCGTCGCGGATTTCGACCGTCTTCTTCACCTTGACGAAGCGTTTCGGCGCGTTCTGCTCCTCGATCCCGGCGGACTGGATCAGGAACACGAAGGTCGCCGCGCTGCCGTCCATGATCGGGATTTCCTCGGCTGTCACGTCGACATAGAGGTTGTCGATGCCGAGGCCGGCACACGCCGACATCAGGTGCTCGACGGTCGACACGCGCACGCCATCCTTCTGCAGCACCGACGCGAGCCGCGTATCGCCGATCGACGTCGCCGCCGCGGGAATGTCGACGGGCGTGGGAAGGTCGACACGCGAGAAGACGATGCCCGTGCCCGGCGCGGCAGGACGGAGCGTCAGCTCGATCTTGCGGCCCGAGTGGACACCGATACCCACGGTCTTCACGATGGATTTGATGGTGCGCTGCTTCAACATGATGTTCTTCGTCGTGATTGAAGATATCAATCAGGAGTTATATTCGATAGGGCAGATTATAGCGTAATTCCCTATTCAGCGTCGTTTGAAACTGCGTATCAATCTGTTTCGCCTGTTTACCCGCGCCGATACGGGACGGGCCGATGCCCGGAACGGAGGCGTTTCCGGTCATCAGCCCGTGTTACAACTGCCCTGAGGCCGGTGAGCAGCGTTGCCGGAAGGCAACGGCGCACCGCACGATCAGGGCGTCAACGTCGCGAGAACACTCGCCGCATCGCTCACTTCGAATTTGCCCGGCGCCTCGACGGCCAGCGTCTTGACCACACCGCCGTCAATCACCATCGCGTAGCGCAGGGAACGAATTCCCATGCCACGCGCGGACAAATCCTGCGTCAGCCCCAGCGCATGAGTGAAAGCCGCGCTACCGTCCGCCATCATGCGCACCTTGCCCGCGGTGTGCAGATCACGTCCCCATGCGCCCATCACGAATGCGTCGTTGACGGACACGCACCAGATCTCGTCGATACCCGCCGCGCGCAATTGCTCGGCGTGTTCGACGTAGCCCGGCACATGCTGCGCCGAGCAGGTCGGCGTGAAAGCGCCCGGCAATCCGAAGATCACCACCCGCTTTCCCGCAACCTGGTCGCGCACGCTGCAGGCGTTCGGCCCCAGCGTGCACCCTTCGCGCGCGTCGTCGATGTACTCGAACAGTTGCGCGTCGGGCAGCGCGTCGCCCACTTGAATCATGGCTGGTCCCTCATAGCGATACGGTTTTTCAGCGTGTTGCGGACAACATGGCCCATCCCGCCCCGCTTGTGCGGAGAGGGCACGTTTCCCGGCCCGGCGTCGCAGCCGACGCGGCCTGTCGTGGTCCGTAGCATCCGTCACGCCGGCGATACCGCGGCAGATTCGCCGCGGCTTCGCCTGTGTTTGCGTCAGTCAGCCTGCTTGCGCAGGAAAGCCGGGATGTCGTACGTGTCGACCCCCTTCTCCTGCAGCGCCTGCACGTGCGATGCCGCGGTTTCGCGCGAATTGCGCCACACCGCCGGCGTATCGAGCGCGCCGTAGTCTGCCGTGCTCACGTGATGCGTCGGTGCATAGCCGTGCGAAACCGCGCTGACCGGCTGGTTGTCCGTACCCGTACGCAGCAGCGTCATCGGTGCCGACTGCTGCTTCTTCGCCGCACGGCCCAGACCCGTCGCCACGACCGTCACGCGCAGTGCATCGCCCATCGCATCGTCGTACACCGCACCGAAGATCACCGTCGCATCTTCCGCCGCGTAGCTCTTGATCGTGTTCATCACTTCGCGCGTTTCCGACAGGCGCAGCGAACGGCTCGACGTGATGTTGACCAGCACGCCGCGCGCGCCCGACAGATCGACGCCTTCGAGCAGCGGGCTCGCCACGGCCTGTTCCGCCGCGAGGCGCGCGCGATCGACGCCGGCGACCGTCGCCGTGCCCATCATCGCCTTGCCCTGCTCGCCCATCACCGTCTTCACGTCTTCGAAGTCGACGTTCACGAGGCCATCGACATTGATGATTTCAGCGATGCCCGCGACCGCGTTGTTCAACACGTCGTCCGCGCACTGGAAGCACTTGTCCATCTCGGCGTCGTCGCCCATCACGTCGAACAGCTTGTCGTTCAGGACGACGATCAGCGAGTCGACGTGATCCTCCAGTTGCTGCGAACCGGCTTCAGCGACGCGCATGCGCTTGCCGCCTTCGAATTCGAACGGCTTGCTGACGACACCCACCGTCAGGATGCCCATCTCCTTCGCGATCTGCGCGACCACCGGTGCCGCGCCCGTGCCCGTACCGCCGCCCATGCCGGCCGTGATGAACACCATGTGCGCGCCGCGCAGTGCGTCGGCGATGCGCTCACGCGCTTCTTCCGCTGCCGCACGGCCCATTTCCGGCTTCGCGCCAGCGCCCAGACCCGTGTTGCCGAGCTGGATCACCGACGATGCGCGCGAACGCGACAGCGCCTGCGCATCCGTGTTCATCACGATGAAGTCGACGCCCTGCACGCCGCGGTTGATCATGTGCTGGACGGCATTGCCGCCAGCGCCGCCAACGCCGACCACCTTGATGATGGTGCCGTTGGTCTCGGTTTCCAGCATTTCGAATTCCATGTTGCCTCCGTCAAGAGAATGACTGCTACTCGGCCGTTATTCGGCAGGAGATCGGGCAACCCCCTGTCGCGCGCCAGCCGCCGGCACCAGCGCGAATTTCGATTCGGTTCGTCCTCGAGAAAACGCCGGGCCGCCCCAGGTTTTCTTGGCCCCCTCGGGGGCAGGCTCGGCATGCCGAGCCGTGGAAATACTCAAAAATTGCTCAGGAACCATTCCTTCATCCGCGAGAACACCTGTCCCGCGTTGCCGGACTGCACGGCGACCTTGCGGCCGCGCATGCGCTGGGCACTGCCTTCGACGAGCAACCCCATCGCCGTCGAGTAGCGCGGGTTGCGCACGACGTCGGAAAGGCCGCCTGCATACTCCGGCGCGCCGATGCGCACCGGCTTCAGGAAAATGTCTTCGCCGAGCTCGACCATGCCGGGCATCATCGAGGCGCCGCCGGTAATGACCACGCCGGAGCTCAGCAGTTCTTCGTAACCGGATTCGCGCACGACCTGCTGCACGAGCGAGAACAGTTCCTCGACGCGCGGCTCGATCACGGCTGCGAGCGCCTGGCGCGACAGCGTGCGCGGGCCGCGTTCGCCGAGGCCTGGTACTTCCACCATTTCGTCCGGATCGGCGAGCGCCTGCTTCGCGATCCCGTAGCCGACCTTGATGTCTTCCGCGTCCGGCGTCGGCGTGCGCAGCGCCATCGCGATGTCGCTCGTGATCTGGTCGCCGGCGATCGGAATCACCGCGGTGTGACGGATCGCGCCTTCGGCGAAGATCGCGATGTCCGTCGTGCCGCCGCCGATGTCGACCAGCACCACGCCGAGATCCTTCTCGTCTTCCGTCAGCACAGCCAGCGACGATGCGAGCGGCTGCAGGATCAGGTCGTTCACTTCGAGCCCGCAACGGCGCACGCACTTGACGATGTTCTGCGCGGCACTCACCGCGCCCGTCACGATGTGCACCTTCACTTCCAGCCGGATCCCGCTCATGCCGATCGGCTCGCGCACGTCTTCCTGGCCGTCGATGATGAATTCCTGCGTGAGGATGTGCAGCACCTGCTGGTCGGTCGGGATGTTGATCGCCTTCGCGGTCTCGATCACGCGCGCGACGTCGGTCTGCGTGACTTCCTTGTCCTTGATCGCAACCATCCCGCTCGAGTTGAAGCTGCGGATGTGGCTGCCCGCGATCCCCGTGAACACGTTGGTGATCTTGCAGTCGGCCATCAGCTCGGCTTCCTCGAGCGCGCGCTGGATCGACTGCACGGTGGCCTCGATGTTGACCACCACACCTTTCTTCAGACCCTTCGACTCGCTCTGGCCGAGACCGATCACCTCGTAGTGGCCCTCGCCCTTCAGCTCGGCGACGATGGCCACCACCTTCGACGTGCCGATGTCGAGGGAAACCAGCAGATCCTTGTAGTCTTTGCTCATAAAGTGCTCTTGCGTGTGATCTCTCGTTACTTCTTGCGCTTGTCGGTATCGGTCAGGAACCGCATGCCTGCCGCGCGAATCGCGAATCCATTCGGATAGCGCAGGTCCGCGTACTCGATGTCGTTGCCCCAACGCTCCGTGACGGCCGGCCATGCGGCGACCAGGCGCTGGCTCCGGTCATGCAGCGACTCGCTGTTGCGTTCCTTGCCCAGCTCGACCTGCATGCCGTTCGACAGCTTCACCGTCCACGCGTACCGCGCCGACAGCGTCACTTCTTCCGGCGCCGCCTTCAGCGGCGCAAACCATTTCCCGAAGTCGCGATACCGCGTGACGACTTCCTTCGCACTGCCCTCCGGGCCATCGAACGCCGGCAGTTCCTTGTCCAGTTCGCCCTGGTTCGCGGTAAACAGCTCGCCGTCGACGCTCACGAGCTGGTCGCTGCCCCAGGTCCCGAGCGGTTTGTACTCCTCGAGCGTGACAGCCAGCGCATTCGGCCACACCCGGCGCACGCTCGCATGGCGCACCCAGGGCATCTGCTCGAACGCGGTGCGCGCGGCGTCGAGATCGACCGTGAAGAAATTGCCCTTCAGCCGGCCGACCACGCCCGCGCGCACCGTCGGCGCATTGATGTGCTCGGTGTCGCCGTCGATCCGGATTTCCCGCAGCGCGAACGTCGGGCGCTGGATCAGCCAGTAGCAACCGGCCGCCGCCAACACGAGCAGCAACAACGCGTACAGCGCGCTGGCGGCAAGGTTGAGTTGGCGAACGTTGTTCCACATACGTCGTTCCGTTCCTGCGTCAGTCGTTGAGCGTGAGCGACAGCACCTTCACGACCAGCTCCGAATAGCTGATGCCGACCGCGCGCGCGGCCTTCGGCGGCAGCGAGTGGTCGGTCATGCCCGGTGCGGTGTTCACTTCCAGGAAGTACGCGTTGCCGTCGGCGTCGAGCATGAAATCCGCGCGGCCCCAGTCGGTGCAGCCGAGCACGTCGAACGCCCGGCGCGCGACGCGCTTGAGCTCCGCTTCCTTGTCGGCGGGCAGCCCGCACGGAATCAGGTATTGCGTATCGTCGGCGATGTACTTCGCGTGATAGTCGTAGAACTCGCCGGCCGGCACGATCTTGATCACCGGCAGGTCGAGATCGCCGGCGATGCATGCGGTGTACTCGCCGCCGCCTTCGATGCTCTTCTCGACGATCACGATCGGGTCATGCGTCGCGGCTTCCGCGAGCGCGGCCGGCAGCGCGTCGGCCGTCTTCACCTTCAGCACCGCGACGCTCGAGCCTTCGCTCGCCGGCTTCACGAACAGCGGCAGGCCGAGCTTCGCGACGATGTCCGTCGCGCGCGCCGCGAGGTCGTCGCCGCGCAGCACCGTCTCGAACGGCGGCGTCGGCACGCCCGTCTGCTGCCACACGAGCTTCGTGCGGAACTTGTCGAGGCCGAGCGCCGATCCGAGCACGCCGCTGCCCGTGTAGCGAATGCCGTAGAAATCGAGCGCGCCCTGGATCTGGCCGTTCTCGCCGTAGCCGCCGTGCAGTGCGTTGAACGCGCGCACGAACCCTTCATCCTTCAGCGCCGCCAGCGGGCGCTCGGCCGGGTCGAACGGGTGCGCGTCGATGCCCGCGTCGCGCAGGCCCTGCAGCACGAGCTTGCCCGACGTGAGCGACACCTCGCGCTCCGAGGACTCGCCGCCGAACAACACCGCCACCTTGCCGAAACGTTTCGGATCAATCCCGCTCATGTCATGCCTTCTGTTGAGTGTGCTGCGCAACCTTCGCCGGCACGCCGCCGATCGAGCCCGCGCCCATCGTGATCACCACGTCGCCGTTCCGCGCGACCTTCGCCAATGCGTCCGGCACGTCGTCGACCGTCGCGACGAACACCGGGTCGACCTTCCCCACCTCGCGCAGCGCGCGCGACAGCGCGTCGCCGTTCGCGGTCGAGATCGCTGCCTCGCCCGCCGCGTAGACTTCCGTCAGCACCAGCGCGTCGACCGTCGACAGCACGTTGACGAAATCGTCGAAGCAGTCGCGCGTGCGCGTGTAGCGGTGCGGCTGGAACGCCAGCACGAGGCGGCGGCCCGGAAACGCACCGCGCGCGGCGGCGATCGTCGCGGCCATCTCGACCGGGTGATGGCCGTAGTCGTCGATCAGCGTGTACTGGCCGCCGTCCGCGGTCGGCACCTCGCCGTAGCGCTGGAAGCGCCGGCCGACGCCGTTGAATTCCGCCAGCGCCTGCTGGATCGCGTCGTCCGCCACGCCGAGATCCGTCGCAATCGCGATCGCCGCGAGCGCGTTCTGCACGTTGTGCAGGCCCGGCAGGTTCAGCACGATCGCGAGCGGCGCGCGCCCTTCACGGATCACCGTGAAATGCATGCGGCCGTCGCGCGCATCGATGTCTTCCGCGCGTACCTGTGCGTCCGGCGACAGTCCGTAGCGCACGACCGGCTTCGAGATGAACGGGATGATCTGCCGCACGTTCGGATCGTCGACGCACACGACCGCGCTGCCGTAGAACGGCAGGCGCTGCGTGAATTCGATGAACGCCTGCTTGAGCCGCGCGAAATCGTGGCCGTAGGTGTCCATGTGGTCGGCGTCGATGTTCGTGATGACTTCGATCACCGGATACAGGTTCAGGAACGATGCGTCCGACTCGTCGGCCTCGGCGACGATGAAGTCGCCCGTGCCGAGCCGCGCGTTCGCGCCGGCGCTGATCAGGCGCCCGCCGATCACGAAGGTCGGGTCGAGCCCGCCCGCCGCGAGCACGCTCGCGACGAGGCTCGTCGTCGTGGTCTTGCCGTGCGTGCCGGCGATCGCGATGCCCTGCTTCAGGCGCATCAGCTCCGCCAGCATCACCGCGCGCTGCACGATCGGCACGCGCTTCGCGCGCGCGGCCAGCACTTCCGGGTTGTCCGAGCGCACGGCCGTCGACACGACGACCGCGTTCGCGCCCTCGATGTTCGCCGCGTCGTGGCCGATCGCGATCCGTGCGCCGAGCGCCTGGAGACGATCCGTCACCGCGTTGCGCGACAGGTCCGAGCCGCTGACCTCGTAGCCGAGGTTGACGAGCACTTCGGCGATGCCGCTCATGCCCGCGCCGCCGATCCCGACGAAATGAATGTGTTTGACGATGTGTTTCATTGCAGTTCTTCCAGGTTCGCGCCGGCCGCCTTCGCGCACACGCGCGCGACTTCGTCGGTGGCCTCGGGCTTCGCCAGCGAGCGCGAACGTTCCGCCATCTCCGCGAGCGATGCCCGCGACTGGCCGCGCAGCCAGTCGGCAAGCAGTTCCGCCGACAGGTCGCGTTGTTGCACCAGCACGGCCGCGCCCGCATCGGCGAGGAACGCGGCGTTGCTCGTCTGGTGATCGTCGACCGCGTACGGGAACGGCACGAACAGCGCCGCCACGCCCACCGCCGCGATCTCCGACACCGTCATCGCACCCGACCGGCAGATCACGAGATCCGCCGCCGCATACGCGGCCGCCATGTCGTCGATGAACGGCACGAGCCGCACGTCTTCGCCGGCCGCGAAACCGGCCGCTTCGTAATTCGCCTTCAGCGCGTCGATGTGCTTCGCGCCGGCCTGGTGCACGACGCGCGGGCGTTCGCCCGGCGTCAGCATCGCCAGCGCGCGCGGCACGACTTCATTCAGCGCGGCCGCACCGAGGCTGCCGCCGACGACCAGCACGTTCAGCGGGCCGCTGCGCGATGCATAGCGTGCTTTGGGCGCTTCCGTGCCGGCAAGTTCCGCGCGAATCGGATTACCCGTCCATTCCGCGTGCGGCAGCGCGCCGGGGAACGCGACGAGCACGCGTTTCGCGAATTTCGCGAGTACCTTGTTCGTCAGGCCCGCGATCGAATTCTGTTCATGCAGCACGAGCGGACGCCCCGACAGCGCGGTCATCACGCCCGCCGGGAACGTAATGTAGCCGCCCATCCCGAGCACGACGTCGGGCCGCACGCGCCGCAGCGCGGCGAGGCTCTGCCCGCATGCGCGCAGCAGGTTGAACGGCAGCGTCAGCTTGGTCTTCAGGCCCTTGCCGCGCAGCCCGCCGAACCGGACATATTCCATCGGAATACCGTGCTTCGGCACGAGCGTCGCTTCCATCCCGGCCGGATTGCCGAGCCACACGACGCGCCAGCCCGCCGCTTCCATCCGGTGCGCGACTGCGAGCCCGGGGAACACGTGCCCCCCGGTGCCGCCTGCCATCACCATCAGTGTGCGTTGCGACGCGGTCATACCTTCCCTCCGCGCATCAGCACCCGGTTTTCGTAGTCGACCCGCAGCAGCACCGCGAGCGCGACGCAGTTCAGCAGAATGCCCGAGCCACCGTAGCTCACGAGCGGCAGCGTCAGGCCCTTGGTCGGCAGCAGCCCGAGGTTCACGCCCATGTTGATGAAGGTCTGCGCACCGAACCAGATGCCGATACCCTTCGCCATCAGGCCCGCGAACGTGCGATCGAGCGCGAGCGCCTGGCGGCCGATCTCGAACGCGCGGCGCACGATCCAGTAGAACAGCAGGATCACGACCAGCACGCCGACGAAACCGAGCTCCTCGCCGATCACCGCGAGGATGAAGTCGGTATGCGCTTCCGGCAGGTAGTTCAGCTTCTCGACGCTACCGCCAAGGCCGACGCCGAACCACTCGCCACGTCCGAACGCGATCAGCGAGTGCGTGAGCTGGTACGCCTTGCCCTGCGCGTAGCGCTCGTCCCACGGATCGAGGTACGCGAAGATCCGCTCGCGACGCCACGGCGACAGCCACACCAGCATCGTGAAGGTGCCGATCGCGGTCGCAACGAGGCCGCCGAACAGCTTGCCGTTCACGCCGCCGAGGAACAGCACGCCCATCGCGATCGCCGCGACCACCATGAACGCGCCCATGTCCGGCTCGAGCAGCAGCAGCGCACCGACCAGGCCGACCGCGAACGCCATCGGCAGAAAGCCCTTGGCGAAGCTCTGCATGTACTCCTGCTTGCGCACCGTGTAGTTCGCCGCGTAGATCGTCACCGCGAGCTTCATGATTTCCGACGGCTGCATGTTCGTGATGCCAAGCGGAATCCAGCGGCGCGCACCGTTCACGCCCTTGCCGACGTGCGGGATCAGCACGATCACGAGGCCGACGAGCGCGATCAGGAAGAGCTGCGGCGCGTATTTGTCCCACGTCGACACCGGCACGCGGAACGCGATCACCGCCGCGATGAACGCGACGACGAGCGAGATGCAGTGGCGCATCAGGAACGCGTAATCGTGATACGACGCGTATTTCGGCGAATCGGGCATCGCGATCGACGCCGAATACACCATCACGACGCCGAGCCCGAGCAGCGCGATCGCGACCCACAGCAGCGAGTAGTCGAAGTCGAGCATCCGCGAGCGACTCGGGCGCACGCCATTGACGACGCTCGCGAGGCCGCCGGTCGCGGCGCGCGTGGCCGACGCGACGCGGCCGCCCGCGGCATTGCCGCCGGTGTCGCGACGATCGTTGAAACGGGAGACGATGCGATCTGACCAGCTCATGGCGTCGCTCCTTTGTCGATGGCGATTTCGTCGACCGCCGCGCGGAACACATCCGCGCGATGGGCGTAGTTCCTGAACATGTCGAGGCTCGCGCAGGCGGGCGACAGCAGCACCGCATCGCCCGGCTCCGCGAGGTCGGCCGCCGCGTGCACCGCGCCTTCGAGCGTCGCGTGGTCGGCGAGCGGCACGCCCGTTTCGGCGAGCGTGTTGCGGATGGCCGGCGCATCGCGACCGATCAGCATCACCGCGCGGCACCAGCGCGCGACCGGCGCAACCAGCGGTGCGAAATCCTGACCCTTGCCATCGCCGCCCGCGATCAGCACGATCTTCTGCGCAAGCCCGTCGAGCGCGGCAACCGTCGCGCCGACGTTCGTGCCCTTGCTGTCGTCGACGTAGTCCACGTCGTCGATCGTCGCGATCACTTCGACGCGATGCGCTTCGCCGCGGTACTCGCGCAGCGCGTGCAGCAGCGGTGCGGCCGGCAGGTCGATCGCGCGTGCGAGCGCGAATGCGGCCAGCGCGTTCGCCGCGTTGTGCAGGCCGCGAATGCGCAGCGCGTCGGCCGGCATCAGGCGCTTTTGCACGATGTCGGGCGTATGCGCGGCATCGCGCTTGCGCCGGCGGCTCGTCGTCGCAGCTTCATCCGGCGCATCGCGATCGACGGCTTCGACCAGCCACGCGATGCCGTTGTCGCGCGACAGCCCGTAGTCGCCGTCCTGCACCGGTTCGTTCAGGCCGAACGTGACCGTGCGCGGCGCATCGGCCGCGCCGGCTGCCGGCGCGAACTTCATCACGGCCGCATCGTCACGGTTCAGTACGCGCGTGGTCGTCGCGCCGAAGATCCGGCCCTTTGCCTGCGCGTATGCATCGAAGCTGCCGTGCCAGTCGAGGTGGTCCTGCGTGATGTTGAGGATCGCGGCCGCATCGGGCGCGAACGTGCGCGCGGTCTCGAGCTGGAAGCTCGACAGTTCGAGCACCCACACGTCGGGCAATGCGGTTTCATCGATCGCGCCGGCGAGCCGATCGAGCATCGCGGGGCTGATGTTGCCCGCGACGGCGACCTTCTTGCCTGAGCGCTGGCACAGCAGGCCGGTAAGGCTCGTCGTCGTGGTCTTGCCGTTGGTGCCCGTGATCGCGAGCACCTTCGGCTGGTAACCGCTCGTGCCGAGCGCACGCAGCGCCTGCGCGAAGAATTCCAGCTCGCCCCACACCGCGACGCCGCGCTCGTTCGCGGCCGCGACCAGCGCCGCGAGTGCCGGTTCGAGCGGCGACAGTCCGGGGCTCAGCCCGACGAGCTCGACGCCGCCGTCGAGCAGCGCAGGCGTGAACGCCCCGCCGACGAATTCCGCATCGATGCCTTCGGCCTGCAACGCGGCAAGGTTCGGCGGCGCCTCGCGGGTATCGGCAATACGCAGCCGGCACCCGTGCCTCGCGCACCATCGCGCGATCGCGAGACCCGATTCCCCGAGCCCCAGTACGAGCACCATCGGCCGTTGCCGATCTCCAAACATCTCGCCAGACATCCTTGTTACCTTTCCTTTACCGCAGCTTGAGGGTGGTCAGACCGAACAGGCACAGCATCAGCGTGATGATCCAGAAACGCACGACCACCTGCGTTTCCTTCCAGCCGGACAATTCGAAATGGTGATGCAGCGGCGCCATCTTCAGCAGACGCCGCCCTTCGCCGTAGCGCTTCTTCGTGTACTTGAACCACGAAACCTGCAGCATCACCGACAGCGTTTCCGCGACGAAGATGCCGCCCATGATGAACAGCACGATTTCCTGGCGCACGATCACCGCGACCGTGCCGAGCGCGCCGCCGAGCGCCAGCGCGCCGACGTCGCCCATGAACACCTGCGCGGGGTGCGTGTTGTACCAGAGGAACGCGAGCCCTGCCCCACCCATCGCGGAACAGAAGATCAGCAGTTCGCCCGCGCCGGGAATGTGCGGGAACAGCAGGTATTTTGAATAGACCGCGCTGCCCATCACGTACGCGAACACACCCAGCGACGCACCGACCAGCACGACCGGCATGATCACGAGGCCGTCGAGGCCGTCGGTCAGGTTCACCGCGTTGCTCGCGCCGACGATCACGAAGTACGTCAGCACGATGAAGCCCCACACGCCGAGCGGGTAGCTGATCGACTTCAGGAACGGCAGCATCAGGTCGGCGCGTGCCGGCAGTCCCATCGACAGGCCGCTGCGCACCCACGCCATGAACAGGTCGAACACGCGCACGTTGTTCGCCTCGGACACGCTGAAGGCAAGGTAGACGGCCGCGAACAGCCCGATCACCGACTGCCAGAAATACTTCTCGCGCGACGACATTCCGCGCGGGTCCTTGTGGACGACCTTGCGGTAATCGTCGACCCAGCCGATCACGCCGAAACCGAACGTGACGAGCATCACGATCCAGATGAAACGGTTCGTCAGGTCGCCCCACAGCAGCGTCGCGACCGCGATGCCGATCAGGATCAGCACGCCGCCCATCGTCGGCGTGCCGGACTTGACCAGGTGCGTCTGCGGGCCGTCCTTGCGCACGGCCTGACCGACCTTCATTTGCGTCAGCTTGCGGATCACCCACGGTCCGCACACGAGCCCGATCCCCAGCGCGGTGATGGTGGCCATCACCGCCCGGAACGTGAGGTACGTGAACAAGCGCAAAAAGCTTGCGTCTCCTTGCAGCCATTGCGCCAGCGCCAGCAGCATGCTTCCTTCCTTCTACTCAGTGTGCAGCGGGCGCCGTGCCCGCCGCGGGTTGGTTCGTCAGCGCGTCGACCACGCGCTCCATCTTCATGTACCGCGAGCCCTTCACGAGCAGCGTCGCCTGCGCACCGTAGCCCGCCGCGAGCAGGGCTTCGACCAGCGTGCCGACGTCGCCGAAATGGCGGGCCGTGCCACCGTATGCCGTGCAGGCATCGCGCGACGCGTCGCCGAGCGCGAACAGCGCGTCGATCCCGCGCTCGCGCGCGTAGGCGCCGACCTCGCGATGAAAGGCCGGCCCTTCGTCGCCGACCTCGCCCATGTCGCCGATCACCAGCACGCGCGGTGCCGGTTGCACGGCGAGCACGTCGATCGCGGCACGCATCGAATCGGGATTCGCGTTGTACGTATCGTCGACGACCGTTGCACCCGCGAGGCTGCCTGCAATCGCCTGCTTCACCTGCAGCCGGCCCTTGACCGGCTCGAACGATTCGAGGCCCTGCTTGATCGCCGACAGCGCAACGCCGGCGCCCAGCGCAGCGGCCGTCGCGGCCAGCGCGTTGCGCGCGTTGTGCTCGCCGAGCGCGCGCAGCCGCACCGTGACGGTGCCCGCGGGCGTGTCGATCGCGAGTTCGCCGCCGTGCAGGCGGCCCGTGACCTGCGCGCCGTTCTGCCGTTCGGCATCGTGCAGCGCGAAATCGAGGATCCGGTTGCCGGTCGCCGCGACGCGCCAGATGCCCGCGTATGCATCGTCGGCCGGGAACACCGCAACGCCGTCCGGCGGCAGCGCGTGAATCACGGCCGCGTGTTCGAGCGCGACGGCTTCGACCGTCGCCATGAATTCCTGGTGCTCGCGTTGCGCGTTGTTGACGAGCGCGACCGTCGGCGCGGTGAGCCGCGCGAGGACTTCGGTTTCGCCCGGGTGATTCATCCCGATCTCGATCACCGCGAGACGATGCGCGGCCGCCAGGCGCAGCAGCGTCAGCGGCAGGCCGACATCGTTGTTCAGGTTGCCGGCCGTCGCGAGCCGCGCGTCGGCGCCGACCGCCGCCGCGAAAATCGACGCGATCATTTCCTTGACGGTCGTCTTGCCGTTGCTGCCCGTCACCGCGACGAGCGGCAGCGCGAATCGTTTGCGCCAGCCGTGTGCGAGCGCGCCAAGCGCGGCGCGCGTTTCGCCGCCTTCGATCACCGGCATCGCGACGCCCGCCGGCACGTGCGCGACCAGCGCCGCGGCGGCACCGCGCGCAGCGACGTCGCCGAGGAAGTCGTGCGCGTCGAAGCGCTCGCCTTTCAATGCGACGAACAGGTCGCCGGGGCCGGCCATGCGGCTGTCCGTCGACACGCGGTCGAACGTGACGCCCGCGTCGCCGTGGACGGTTGCGCCGGGGATCAGGCGGGCGGCTTCGCCGAGACTGAGCATCGTCATTCGGCGCCTCCCTTGCCGTGCGTCGCGCGCGCTGCCAGCGCGAGCCGCGCGTGATCCTGGTCGGAGAACGTGCGCTTCTTGCCCATGATTTCCTGCGTGGCCTCGTGGCCCTTGCCGGCCAGCACGACGACATCCTCGCGTGCGGCGCCGCGCACGGCCTGCAGGATCGCGCTCGCGCGATCCTCGATACGGCGTGCGTGATCGGGCGCGGTCATGCCCGCGACGATCTGGTCGATGATGCGCTGCGGATCCTCGCTGCGCGGGTTGTCGCTCGTGACGACGGTTTCATCGGCGAGCCGCTCCGCGATCGCGCCCATCAGCGGACGCTTCGTCGCATCGCGATCGCCGCCGCAGCCGAACATGCAGACGAGCCGGCCGCCGCGTGCCGTGGCGATCGGGCGCAGCGCGTCGAGCGTCTTTTCGAGCGCGTCGGGCGTGTGTGCGTAGTCGATCACGACGAGCGGTTCGTCGTTCTGCAGCCGGCCGCCGAGCCGCTGCATCCGGCCGTTGACGGACTCGAGCCGTGCGATCTCGGCGAGCGCCGCGTCGAACGGCACGTCGGCCGCGAGCAAGGAGCCGAGCACCGCGAGCAGGTTGCTGACGTTGAACGTGCCGAGCGTGCCGACCTCGACGTCCGCGTCGCCCCACGACGAACGCAGGCGGAACGCCGTGCCGGTCGCGGTGGCGCGCACGTCGAGCGCGACCAGTTCGCGATCGGCGTCCGGCGCCGGCGCGTCGCCGATCCCGTACGCGATCGTGCGCACGCGGCCAGCCAGTTTCTCGAGCAGGCGCTGCCCGGCTGCATCGTCGCGGTTGACGACCGCCGCACGCAGGCCGCGCCACGCGAACAGCTTCGCCTTCGCGGCCTCGTACGCATCGAACGTGCCGTGATAGTCGAGGTGATCCTGCGTGAGGTTCGTAAACACTGCGACGTCGAAGGCCGTACCGTTCACGCGCCCCTGATGCAGCGCGTGCGACGACACCTCCATCGCCACGGCCTTCGCGCCCGCGTCGCGCAATTGCGCAAGGCTGCGCTGCAATTGCGACGCATCGGGGGTCGTGAAGCCGGTCGGCACGAGCTGGCCGGGCATCCCGGTGCCGAGCGTGCCGATCACTGCACACGGCTGGTGCAGCACCGTCAGCGCGGCAGCGATCCATTGCGTACACGAGGTCTTGCCGTTCGTGCCGGTCACACCCACCGTGAGCAGGCTGTCGCTCGGATCACCGTACCAGCCGCTGGCGATCTCGCCGGCGAGCTGGTCAAGCGCGGGCACCGCAAGCGCGACAGGAACGGCCGGCGCAGCGGCCAGCCCTTCCGGCTGATACAGCACGGCGGCCGCACCGCGCGCGACGGCGTCGGCAATGAAGGCACGATTGTCTGCCCCGTCGACTGCATACGCGACAAACACGTCGCCAGCCTTGAGGCTGCGCGTGTCGGCATGCAGTTGCGCCGCGGGGGCCACATGCTGACGCAGCCACGCAAGCGCGGCTGCGATCTGCTGATGCGCCGGATGGGAACTGCGAGCGGCGCTCATCGAACAACTCCTGGTGAATTACGCGTCGTGCTGGACACGATCATATGCTTTGCACCGCCACCCGCGGCCAGCTTTTGCGGCCCCGTCGCGGAAGGTGCGGCCGGCGAATCGTCAGACACGACGAGCTGCTTGATCGGCATGTTCGGCGGCACGTTCAGCGCACGCATCGTGTCGCCGACGATCGCCGAGAATACGGGGCCTGACACCTGGCCGCCGAAGTGGCTGCCGGCGGTCGGCTCGTCGACCGACACCGCGACAACGATGCGCGGATTCGGCATCGGCGCCATCCCGACGAACGACGCGCGGTACTTGCGCGTGTAGCCGTGACCTTCATGCTTGTAAGCGGTGCCGCTCTTGCCGCCGACGCGATAGCCCGGCACGGCCGCATCGGGCGACGTGCCGCCCGGCGCCACCACCGTTTCGAGCATCGCGCGCACTTCGCGCGCGGTGGTCGGGTTGAACACCTGCGTACCCACGACCGGCTGGTTGGGGTCGGTCTTGAAAATGGTCACCGGCATGAGTTCGCCGTCATGCGCGATCGCCGTATAGGCGCGCGCGAGCTGGAACAGCGACACCGACAGGCCGTAGCCGTACGACATCGTCGCCTGCTCGATGCGGCGCCAGCTCTTCCACGGACGCAGGCGGCCGGCCACCGCGCCCGGGAACCCGACCTTCGGCGCCTGGCCGAGGCCGATGCTCGTATACATATTCCACATTTCCTCGGGCCGCATCGTCATCGCGATCTTCGTCGCGCCGATGTTGCTCGACTTCTGGATCACGCCGCCGACCGTCAGCGTGCCGAAGCCCGCGTCGTCGGTGATCGGTGCGCCGTCGAGCACGAAATGCCCGTTGCCCGTCTCGACGAGCGTGTTCGGCGTCACGCGGTGCAGGTCGAGCGCGAGCGACACCGTGAACGGCTTCATGATCGAGCCCGGCTCGAACACGTCGGTCATGATCCGGTTGCGCAACTGCTCGCCGGTCAGGTGCGAACGGTCGTTCGGGTTGTACGTCGGATAGTTGACGAGTGCGAGCACCTCGCCGGTGCGCACGTCGACGACCATCGCCGCGCCGGCCTTCGCCTTGAACTTCTCGACGGCGGCCTTCAGGTTCGCGTACGCGATGTACTGGATCTTGCTATCGATCGACAGGTCGACGTCTGTGCCGTTGTGCGGCGGAATCTGCTCGGCGACGTCCTCGACGATGTGCCCCATCCGGTCCTTGATCACGCGACGCACGCCCGACGTGCCGGACAGCATCTTCTGGTCGCCCAGCTCGACGCCCTCCTGCCCTTCGTCCTCGACGTTCGTGAAGCCGATCAGGTGAGCGGTGATCTCGCCTTCCGGATAGAAGCGCTTGTATTCGTTGCGCTGATAGATGCCGGGAATGTCGAGCGCGGCGACCTTGTCCGCGACGTCGATCGGCACCTGGCGCTTGACGTAGACGAAGCCCTTGTCTTCCGACAGCTTGACGCGCAGTTCCTTCGGCGTCATGCCGAGGAGCTTGCCGAGCTGGTTGACCTTGTCGGCGTCGAGATCGTCCGGCACCGCGTCGGGAATCGCCCAGATCGCGCGCACGGGCAGGCTCGTCGCGAGCACGAGCCCGTTACGGTCGAGGATCTTGCCGCGCGTCGCCGGCAGCTCCAGCGTGCGCTGGTAGCGGCTTTCGCCCTGCTTCTGGTAGAACGCGTTGCCGGGCCCCTGAATCCAGAACGCGCGCGCGGCCAGCGCGACGAACGCCATGAACAGCAGGAACACGACGAGCTTCGAGCGCCACATCGGCAGATGCACGCCCAGCACGGGGCTCGACGAGAACTTCACGTTCTGGCGCTTCTGGGACGGCTTCATCGCGCGCCCCCCTTGCCCTTGCCCTTGCCGGCCGTGTCCGCCGAAGCCGGGATCGGTGCATCGATCGCCTTCGCTGCGCCCGGCGGCAGCGTCAGGTATTGCGTGCGGCCGGTCGTGATCGGCTGCATCTTCAGCGAATCGTTCGCAAGCTGCTCGATGCGCGACGTCTTCGACAGCGCGCTCTGCTGATATTGAAGCTGCGCGTAGTCCTGCTGGAGCTGACGCTCCTGCGACTGCGCACGCTGCAGCTGGATGAAGATCTGGCGCTGCTGGTTCGTCGAATTGACGACCGACAACGCGCAACCCATCACGATGATCAGCAGGAAGATATTGAAGCGGCTCATGGCGTGACGCGCTCCGCGATGCGCATCACGGCCGAGCGGGCGCGCGGATTCGCAGCAACTTCCGCTTCACTCGGAAACTGGCGGCCGATGATCTTGAGCGGCGGGCTCGGGAGGTCGACGGCACGGATCGGCAGGCGACGATCGACCGCAGGCGCACTCGCGTGCGCCTGCATGAATCGCTTGACGATCCGATCCTCGAGTGAATGAAAGCTGATGACCACCAGCCGCCCCCCTTGCTCCAGCACCGACAGTGCCGCGTCTAGTACGACTTGCAGGTCCGCAAGCTCTTGATTGACGTGAATCCGTATAGCCTGAAAGGTGCGGGTTGCCGGATCCTTGCCCTTCTCACGGGTTTTGACGACGTGACCCACGATTTGGGCAAGCTCGCCCGTGGTGTCGAGAGGCCCAAGACGGTCGGACTCTGCCCGGCGAGCAACAAGCGCCTTTGCAATCTGAAAAGCAAACCGTTCTTCCCCATAATCCCGTATCACCTCCGTCAATTCCTGCACCGAAGCTCGTGCGAGCCATTCCGCCGCCGACTCGCCGCGCGTCGGATCCATCCGCATGTCCAGCGGACCATCGACGCGGAAGCTGAAGCCGCGCGCCGGATCGTCCACCTGCGGCGAGGACACGCCCAGGTCAAGCAACACACCCGACACCTTCTCGACGCCGCGCGCCGCAAGCGCGTCGCGCATCGACGCAAAGCTGTCATGCACGATCGAGAAGCGCGCATCCTCGATGCCCTGCGCCGTCTCGATCGCCCTCGGATCCTTGTCGAACGCGATCAGCCGCCCGGCCGACGCCAGCCGCGCGAGCACCGCACGGCTATGGCCGCCGCGCCCGAACGTTCCGTCGACATAGATGCCGTCCGGCCGCGTCACGAGCGACTCGACCGCTTCGTCCAGCAACACGGTCCGATGCTGCAATTCGTTTCCCATCGCGGGCGTCTCCGTCACCGCAATCAGAACGTGAAATTCTTCAGCGCATCGGGCATGCCCTGCGCCATCGCCGCCTGCTCCTTCGCGTTGTAGGTTTGCGAATCCCACAGCTCGAAGTGACTACCCATTCCCAACAACATGACTTCCTTTTCCAGTCCGGCTGCCATGCGCAGCTCGGGCGATACGAGAATCCGGCCCGCGCTGTCGAGATCGACATCCATCGCATTGCCGAGAAAAATGCGCCGCCACCAGTGCGCGTCCATCGGCAGCGCGGCGATCTTGGCGCGAAATACTTCCCATTCGGGGCGCGGAAACAGCAACAGGCAGCCGTCCGGGTGCTTGGTCACAGTCACCCGTCCTTCTGCCTGTCCTTGCAGCGCTTCGCGATAGCGAGCCGGCACCGACATCCGCCCTTTCGCATCGAGCGTCAGCGCCGACGCCCCTTGGAACACTTTCCGCTCTCCCGTTCAGGGCACCGAAGCACCCGCTC
Organism: Burkholderia sp. BCC0405; assembly: GCF_902833075.1. Taxonomy (NCBI): domain Bacteria; kingdom Pseudomonadati; phylum Pseudomonadota; class Betaproteobacteria; order Burkholderiales; family Burkholderiaceae; genus Burkholderia; species Burkholderia sp. BCC0405. Next base: position 7,012 of record NZ_CADFEO010000016.1, on the reverse strand, counting down.
AATGCTGAGAATTTAGCCGGAACAGCCCGCCAAATCACACAAAAATACACTTTCTCACACTGTCTCCCACTTTAGAGGAAGGGTGTGGCACGGTCAAGGGAGCGGCCCGCTTTTTTGACGAATTTTGTTAGTTAGAACAAGGACTTACGCGCACATGCTCATGCGCCCCTTCATTCCAAAAACCGTTATAAATGAATGAGCTAGTGCAACTTGTGAAGGTGATACGTGAGAAAGACGGGCCAGACGGGTGTGCGGACGGGGCTTTCGGGGGCGGGAAAACGAGGAATAAACGGGCGGTATCAGCGGCGGGGAACCGGGGCGACGTCACACATCGCCCCGGTGCGAATCTCACAGATAGTACGCAGTGCTCGTCATGACTTTCGACGCGGCGCGCATCAGCATTCGCGCGGGCAGCGGCAGCTCGATCCCGCCCGCGTCGGCCGCGGCCTTGCCGTGTTTCACTTCGTCGATACGCATCTGGTCGACGATCGCACGCGACGCGGTATCGGCCGCCGGCAACTCGGACATGTGGCCTTCGAGATGGCTCTCGACCTGCCGCTCGGTCTCGGCCATGAAGCCGAGGCTGACTTTGTCGCCGAGCGCGCCGGCCGCCACGCCGATCGCGAGCGAACCTGCATACCAGAGCGGATTCAGCAGGCTCGGGCGCGAGTCGAGCTCCTTCAGGCGGTGGGCGGTCCACGCGAGGTGGTCCTCCTCCTCGCGCGCAGCCTCTTCGAACATTGCCTTCGCCGACGCCGTACGCGCAGTGAGCTTCTGCGCCTGGTAGAGCGCCTGCGCGCAGACCTCGCCGACGTGGTTCACGCGCATCAGCCCGGCGGCATGCGTACGCTCCGCTGGCGTCAGTTCGACGGTCGGCGCCTCTGCCGGCGCGGGCACCGGCCGGCTCATCCGGCTAATGCCGGTCAGCGATCGCAGGCCGCGATCGAATTCGCTGATCAGTTCATCAAACACCATCCTGTTCTCCTGGCTGCAGGTGCTGCCGCGAGCGGCAAGGGCACGAGTCCGCTGCGTAACCGACTTGATTATTCAGCGGAAATTGCGGTTAACCCGTGATTTTAACCATTGTTGCATAAAGGAAACATGGCGACCTTGAGCTGCGGCATTTCGCTTTGTGGCAAAAAACGGTTTTGCTACATTACGTGCGACTTCTTGCGAAGTTGTTGGGGCCCGTCGGCAGAACATAACTATCCGCCCCGCCAGAAAAATTCAGTGAATTTTGGAGATCCGTTAATGAAAAAGTCGCTTCTCGCGCTCGTCGCGCTGAGTGCGTTCGCTGGCGCTGCCCATGCGCAAAGCAGCGTGACGCTTTACGGCATCATCGATGAAGGCCTGCTCTTCAACAACAATGCAGACGGCAAGCACCTTTACAGCATGGCCAGCGGCGTGATGCAAGGCAGCCGCTTCGGCATGCGCGGCACCGAAGACCTCGGTGGCGGCCTGAAGGCGATCTTCACCCTCGAAAACGGTTTCGACGTGAACAGCGGCAAGCTCGGTCAGGGCAGCCTGATGTTCGGTCGGCAGGCTTACGTCGGCCTGTCGAGCCAGTACGGTACCGTCACGCTGGGTCGTCAGTACGACTCCGTCGTCGACTTCGTCGGCCCGCTCGAGGCAGGTGACCAGTGGGGTGGCTACATCGCCGCTCACCCGGGTGACCTCGACAACTTCAACAACGCCTATCGCGTGAACAACGCGGTCAAGTTCACGAGCCAGAGCTACGGCGGCTTCTCGTTCGGCGGCTTGTACAGCTTCGGCGGTCAGGCAGGCCAGTTCTCGAAGAACCAGGTCTGGTCGCTCGGCGCAGGCTACAACAACGGCCCGCTGGTCTTGGGCGTCGGTTACTTGAACGCACGTACGCCGAACCAGTTCGGCGGCATGTTCAACAACGGTTCCACGTCTTCGTCGGTCTCGTCGCCGGTCTACGGTGCGTATGCGAACAACGCGAACACGTACCAGGTCATCGGTGCTGGCGGCGCCTACACGTTCGGCGCGGCGACGATCGGCGCGACGTACTCGAACGTCAAGTTCAAGGGCTTCTCGGCAGGCCCGTTCGTGAACCAGACGGCGACGTTCAACAACGGCGAAATCAACTTCAAGTATCAGTTGACCCCGGCGTTGATTCTCGGCGCAGCATACGACTACACGCAAGGCAGCAAGATCGACGGCAACTCGGCAGCCAAGTATCACCAGGGCTCGCTGGGCGTCGACTACTTCCTGTCGAAGCGCACCGACGTCTACGCGATCGGCGTGTACCAGCACGCATCGGGCAACGTGCTCGACTCGGACGGCGACGTCCTGAAGGCAACGGCAGCGATCAACGGTCTCGCAGGTTCGAGCACCAGCAACCAGGTCGCCGCACGCATCGGCATCCGTCACAAGTTCTAATCAGCTTGCCTGACAAGCCGCAGCATATTGAAGGCGCCTTCGGGCGCCTTTTTCTTTTCCGGTCGATGCCGTTGAAAGCGGGAGCGCGGCGAATCGTACCGGCTGCGACACGCTGTTCGGGGGCGCCGTGCCGTCTCTGCTGCGTCGAAACGCACTGCCACCGCCGCAAAGCCATTCCGGGAGCGAACTCGTTCGGAAACAGCCTCTTCCGGGCCGCACCGCAAACGAAAAGCCCGGCACAAGCCGGGCTCTTCGTTCAGATCGACCGCCGTTATGCGCGTCCGTCGCGCAGTTCGCGCCGCAGGATCTTGCCGACGTTCGTTTTCGGCAGTTCCGTCCGGAACTCGACCAGCTTCGGCCGCTTGTAGCCGGTGAGCCGCTCCTTGCAGTAGGCGAGGATGTCCTTGTCGGTGAGCGCCGGGTCCTTCTTCACGACGAACAGCTTCACGGCTTCGCCGGAATGCTCGTCGGGCACGCCGACCGCCGCCACCTCGAACACGCCCGGATGCGACGCGACCACATCCTCGACTTCGTTCGGATACACGTTGAAGCCCGATACGAGGATCATGTCCTTCTTTCGGTCGACGATCTTCACGTAACCTCGCGCATCCATCACGCCGACGTCGCCCGTCTTGAAGAAGCCGTCCGCGAACATGACCTTCTCGGTTTCGTCCGGCCGGTTCCAGTAGCCGGCCATCACCTGCGGCCCGCGGATGCAGATTTCGCCGGGTTCGCCGAGCGCGACGTCGTTGCCCGCATCGTCGCGAATCGCCACTTCGGTCGACGGCAGCGGCAAGCCGATCGTCCCGCTGTACTCGGTCGCCGTCACCGGGTTGCAAGTCGCCACCGGCGACGTTTCGGACAGCCCGTAGCCTTCGATGATCGCCGTATGGGTCTTTTCGTACCAGCGTTTTGCGACACCTTCCTGGATCGCCATGCCGCCGCCGTTGGCGATCACGAGCTTCGACAGGTCGAGCTGATTGAATTCGGGGTGGTTCAGCAGTGCGTTGTACAGCGTGTTGACTGCCGGGATCGTCGAGATCTGGTAGCCCTTCAGTTCCTTGATCATGCCGGTGATGTCGCGCGGATTCGGGATCAGGATGCCCATGCCGCCCGTACGCAGCGTCAGGAATCCGCAGACGGTCAGCGCGAACACGTGATACAGCGGCAGCGCGACAACGGTCACGAACTGTTTCACCTCCGGAAACTTCTCATGAGCCGGATGATGCCAGACACCCGCCTGCAACACGTTCGACACGATGTTCCGGTGCAGCAGCGTCGCCCCCTTGGCCACGCCGGTCGTACCGCCCGTGTACTGCAGGAACGCGACGTCATCGGGGCCGATCTTCTGCGCCTTGAATGCCTGGCGTGCACCTTCCGACAGCGCGGCCTTGAAGCGCGTGAACGACGGCAGCTGCCAGGCAGGCACCATCTTCTTGACGTTGCGCACGACGTAGTTGACGAGCCATCCCTTGATGCCCAGCAGATCGCCCATCGATGCGACGACGACGTGCTTGACGCTCGTATTCGCGATGACGGCCTGCAGCGTCGACGCGAAATTCTCGAGGATGACGATCGCCTCCGCACCGCTGTCCTTCAACTGATGCTCGAGCTCGCGCGGCGTATAGAGCGGGTTGACGTTGACGACGGTGTAGCCCGCGCGCAGTACCGCGGCGATCGCCACGGGGTATTGCAGCACGTTCGGCATCATGATCGCGACGCGCGCCCCGCGCGCGAGCCCGCGCGATTGCAGCCACGCACCGAACTGGCGCGACAGCTTGTCGAGTTCGCCGTACGTGATGCCCTTGCCCATGCAGACGAACGCCGTGCGGTCGCGGTACTGCCGGAAGCTTTCGTCGAGCAGGTCGGGGACAGAGGGATAAGGAGACGCGTCAATTTCGGCTGGAACGCCGGGCGGGTACGATTTCAGCCAAATTTTATCCATACTGCCCGTCTCCTCACAGATTTTCGAATGGTCGTGCTAAAACGCATCGTAACGGCTCGCTCGTCCCGAGACAACAGGGTTAGATGTCCACTTCGAACTTCCGTGGAAAATCGTCTGATCATACGGTGATATCCGATCAAATGCGTTCAACTTCCACAAGGCAATCGTAGAACGTCGCCGAATTGCCAAGATCGGTGAGCTTCTGGCTCGTCACTTCGTTCGCGTTTCTGCCGTCCGGTGACAGCTTCTTCCACCAGATCGATAGCCCGACGACGAGCCCTGCGCGTGCGCGATCGGTAATTCTCGCGCGCGCCTGCATCGATCCGCGGTCGTTGAAGATGCGAACGACGTCACCTTCGGCGATGCCGCGCGCATCGGCGTCAGCCGGGTGGATGTCGAGATGCGGCTCACCTTCGGTATGACGCAGGCTGTCGACGTTCACGAACGTACTGTTCAGGAAGTGGCGCGCCGGCGGAGAAATCATGGCGAGCGGATAGCGTGCGGCGAGCTCGGGTGCGGCCTCGGCCGATTCGAACGGCGGCAGGTAGTCAGGCACGGGATCCATGCCCATCTGCTCGAGTCGCGGGCTGTGGAACTCACACTTGCCGGACGGCGTACGGAAACCGCCGTTCGCGAACGGCGCCTCCGGCAGCTTGAGCTTCAGCCAGCCCGCGCGCTTCAGCGTGTCCCAGTCGCTGTCGAGCACCGGATCGTCCCAGCGGAGCGCCGCGCGCGCGACCTCTTCGTCGCTGTGATAAAGCGCGGGTTCGTCGAGCCCCATGCTGCGCGCGATGCCGCGGAAGATCTCCGTATTCGGCCGTGCCTCTCCCACTGGGGGAATCGACGGCAAATTCGCCATCACGTAGGTGTGGCCGTACGACTTGTGGATGTCCAGATGCTCGAACTGCGTGGTTGCCGGCAGCACAATGTCGGCGAAGTCGACGGTATCTGTCTTGAAATGCTCAAGAACGACCGTGAACAGATCGTCACGCGCGAACCCCGCCGCGACCTTCGAGGCGTCCGGCGCGACCGCCACCGGGTTCGAGTTGTACACGATCACCGCTTCGACCTTCGGCCCGAAGGTTGCGTCGCCCGGATGCAAAAGCGCGTCGCCGATCGCGTTCATGTTGATGATGCGCGGCAGCGTGTGGGGCCAACCCGGCATCAAATCCGGACGCAGCAGCGCGGCCTGGTTGACCGGCGCGAATTCCGACGACGAGAGCAGCAGCCCGCCGGCCCGATCCCGCCATGCGCCCGTCAACGCCGGCAGGCTTGCGATCGCGCGGACGGCGTTGCCGCCGCCGCGGACGCGCTGCATGCCGTAGTTGAGGCGGATCGATGCCTTGCGGGTAGCACCGTAGCGACGCGCAAGGTCGATCAGTTCCGACACGTCGATACCGCAGATCTGCGCAACGCGTGCCGGCGGATAGGACATCGCCCGTTCCTTGAGCGCGTCGAAGCCGAGCGTATGGCTGGCGATGTAGTCGTGATCGAGCAGGTCTTCGGTAATCAGCACATGCATCATGCCGAGTGCGAATGCGCCGTCGGTGCCTGGTTTCAACGCGATGTGCTGGTGACACTTCTCCGCTGTCAGCGAACGGTACGGATCGATGGCGACAAGACGCGCGCCTCGGCGCTTCGCTTCCTGCGCGCGCGTCCAGAAATGCAGGCTCGACACGATCGGGTTTGCTCCCCAAATCAGAATCAGTTCGCTTTCCTCGAAATGCTCGAGGTGCATGCCGAGACTACCGCCATAGGTGTAACGCAACCCCGCTGCGCCGGCCGCTGCACAAATCGTGCGCTCGAGCCGCGAGGCGCCGAGCTTGTGGAAGAACCGCTGGGCGATGCCCTCCCCCTGCACAAGCCCCATCGTCCCCGCATAGCTGTACGGCACGATCGCTTCCGGTGCGCGCGCCGCGATTTCGCCGAGACGAAGGCCGATCTCATCGAATGCCTCGTTCCAGCTGATCGGTGCGAAATGCCCTTCCCCTTTCGCGCCGATGCGCTTGAGCGGGACGGTGAGGCGGTCGGGGTGATGAACGCGATCGGCGTATCGGCTGACTTTCGTGCACAACACGCCTTGTGTCGGCGGATGGTCGGGATCGCCCGTGACCTTGATCGCCTTGCCGCTTTCGACAGTCACACGCATCGCACACGTGTCCGGACAATCGTGCGGGCAAACGGCCCGGGCTACCTGAATGGCGGCGTTCATCGTTTTAAGTGCCGAGATGAGGATTTACAAATTTTACGTGGACATGCCGAATAAAGCGTTCATTTCGTACGGATTCTGAGGTATTTGGCTGAAAGGCGATGGGAGGAATCGGGGGGGCGGTGGTCCGATGCATCGTCTGCAAGGGACTTGCATGGTCAACCCGACATTCATTGTCGACGATGGAAAGCGGATCGAGCACGACGGCGGTAACCGATGCACCGGGGGGAGAGATTGCAGCGTTGATCGGAGATACGATCAATAGACCAACGGAACACGAATGATACGGGCCAATTAGCGAACCAGATATGTGGAACGCAGCGGTACGCATCTAAAGATTTCAGTGGCGCCGCGCTGCGGATTGCTCGAGAACGGCAGGCGCTTCGATCAGCGCATTCGTCGTTTCAGCTCCAGCCAGGCCGCCCATCCCGATCCCCCGTGCATTTCCGCCGCGC